>CAMLRI010000051.1 GCA_946482385.1 uncultured Cellvibrio sp. | reverse complement strand
CGAAGGCGCGCAGTTGCAATGGCAAGCCCAGCTGCGCGGCGCGCGCCTGCAACAGCTGCGGGTCGGCGATTACCACCAGTTCGTGGGGCTGGGGCTGCTGCGCCAGGCTGACCACCAGATCCGGGCCTATGCCCGCCGGTTCACCGGGTGTGATGGCGATGCGATAACAGGGTGATGCAGTCATAGCGCTACCTGATATTGATAACAAGGCAATAAATAGGGAAAGCCAAAAAACAAACGGCTAAAACAAGCCCGCCATTCTAGCGGATTGTTTTAGCCGTCTGGCGCTGGCGGGGTGAAATCAGAGTTTGATTTCGACGTAGGCCTCTTCGCGGATTTGCGTCAGCCACAGCTGGAACTCTTCATCAAAGCGGCGCGAACGCAGCACATTGGCCGCCTGGTTGCGCTTCATGCGGTCGCTCATATCGGTTTTGCGGCGCTCCTGCACTTGCAATATGTGCCAGCCAAACTGGCTTTTGAAGGGGCGGCTGATTTCACCAATGGCCGTTTGCGCCATAGTCTCTTCGAAAGCGGGCACAAACATACCCGGGGTCGACCAACCCAGGTCGCCGCCGCTGAGCATGGAGCCTGTATCTTCCGAGTGCTCGCGCGCCAGCTTGGCAAAATCCTCGCCCTTGAGGATGCGCTCGCGCAGCCCCAGGAGTTTTTCCCGCGCCTGGCGGTCATCCATGATTTCCGAAGTTTTCACCAGGATATGGCGCGCCTTGGTCTGCTCGATCAATTGTGCGCCGCCACCGCGCTGCTCGATATTTTTCAAAATATGGAAACCGGCACCACTGCGGAAAGGTTTGGATACCTTGCCCGGCTCCAGCTTGACCATCTCGTTGCCAAACAATTCGGGCAATTGCGCCAGCTTGCGCCAGCCTATATCGCCCCCCTGCAAGGCGGCCTGGTCTTTGGAATAGCTGATGGCCATCTGGGCAAAATCGGCACCGGCCTGCAGCTTTTGGTAAACCTCCTGGGCCTGGGCCTCGGCGGCTGCCACTGTCTCGGCATCGGCAGAGCCGGACACCGCAATCAGGATATGGCCGATATGGTAGTCGGGTGAGGTGGCATATTTGCCATCGCTGGAGGCGAGGAAGTTATCTATATCCTGCTCGCTGATTTTGATGCGGCTATTCACCACGCCCTGCTGCAAATGGTTGATGGTGAGGTCGTTGCGCAGCTGTTGGCGCAAGCCTTCCATATCCAGCCCCTGGCGCGCCAGGTCGGCCTCCAACTGCGCCATGGTCATTTGGTTTTTTTGCGCAATACGGCTAATGGCCTGGTCGACCTCGGCTTCATCGACATTGATTTCGTAGCGCTTGGCCAAGCCCAGCTCGATACGCTCGACAATCAGCTGCTCCAGGATTTGTTTGTTGAGCACATCTTCCGGCGGCAGCTGTTGGTACTGGCCCTGCAGGCGCTGCAGGATGGAAGCCTTGCGCTCGTTAAATTCCGACTCCAGCACCACATCTTCGTCCACTATGGCCACTACCCTGTCCAAGGCCTGGCTTTGGAGTTGCGCCTGCGCCCAGGCTGTGGAGCACAGGAGGGCGGTGCCCAGCAGTGTGCGCGCCGCCGGCGCCCAACTCGCAGCTAGATATTGGCCAAGTTTTTTTATCGTCATGGGGTTTATCACTCTGTATCACTCGTTAGTGTAAAGCTTGTTCGCGCTCGTCATAGCCGATAATGGCGCGGTCGAGCAAACTGCTAATGCGACGGCCCAGGCCGCCAATACCTTTCAATTGGATTTCGACAAATACGCCCTGGTCGTAATCATCGCTGTCGATATCCTCGAGAAAGTTTGAACTCAGGTCAAAATCCACCCAGCGGCGCGCCAACAGGCGCACCCGGTAGCAACAGTCGTCGTATTCGAGCCCGACAAAGGTGTCGAGTTCCGTGTGGTAGTTAAAATCGTAATTGATGCGGCCAATCGCCGACCATTGGTTGGCCACCGGCCAAATTACCGAGGCATCCAACTGATCCAGATCCTGGCCTGCGCCTGGCACTGCCAGGATGGGACTAACGGACTGGCGGTCGCGGCTAAAGCGGTAGCCCAGGTTCACTATGCGGTACTTGTCGTCCATGTAGTGCAGGCTGCTGCTGATGGAGTTGAGTTTGTTGAGGTATTGGTCGTAGGTGATGTCGTTGGTAAAACGCAGATGTTCGCCCAGTTGCCCGGCGACCAAACCCGCCAGCATGGAGCTGGTGTCGCGGTTGCGCTCCAGCTCCTGCTCATCCTGGGTGAGGCTAATATTGCGGTCTTCAAAGTAGGTGATCTGGCCTATACCCAGGCGCAATCGCTCAACGCCATTGCTGTGGTCGATAAAGCGGCTGGTTAAGCCCAGGGTGATCTGGTTGGTGTCATCTATGCGGTCGCCGCCGGCAAAACGGCTGTCGCGGAATAGCTGTTGGTAGCTCAATGGCAAAACGGAGGTATCAAAATTGAGCGCGCGGCCATCGGCCGTCATATCGAACAGGCTGTCCTGGTTTTCGTAATCGCGGTAGAGATAAAACAGACGCGGTTCCAGGGTTTGGGTGAAGCTGCCATCAAACCAGCTTTTGTCGCGCTCAAAGTACAGGCCGGTATCCAGTGAAGCCTGGGGGGTTAGCACACTTGGGGTGGCATCGGCCGATGCCAGTAAGCTATCGCTTTCCAGCTCATAGCTCAGGGTTTTTACCCCCAGGCGCGGCTTGAAGAAGCCGGCGGTAAATTCTTTATCCCAAACCAAGCCGTAATCGCTGCGCAGCCGGTCGCCGAGGATCAGGTTATCAGTGGGCAGCTCGTAGTTGGTGTTGAGCGAAAAATGGGTGTATTCGTTGCGCAGATCCAATAGCCAATCGCCATAGCGATACTGGCCATTGGCATTAAGGCGCGGCAATTCGCGGTAGGGCAATTGGGTTTCCGTTAGCAGCTGCAGCTCTTCAGCCTTGGCACTGAGCATCCAGTGGCTGCCAGCATAACTGAGCAGCAATTTTTGTCGCACATAGGCTTCGCGGTTCAAATCCACGGCGCCGCGGTCGATATCGCGGATATAGTCAGTGTCGCTAACCTCGGTGTAATCCAGCTCGCTGTGCCAGCGCTGGTTGCGTCCGCCCTCCTGATAGAGGTTGTACTGCCAGCGATCCAGGCCGCGATAGGGATAGGCATCCTCTTCGTTTTCCAACTCACCGGCTTCCAGCTGGGCCTGCAGGCGTTTGCTGATGCCATAGCGGTCGTTGGCCAGGAAACTACCCGTCAATTCGGTATCGAAGTGCTGCGACATATGGCGCACTTCGCTGTACATCAGGTAGCCGTTATCTTCGATGTAACGCGGGGTGATGGTGGCATCCAGGTTAGGCGCTATGTTCCAGTAAAAGGGCACACTGGCTTCACTTAAACCATCGCTGCCCAAACCCACGGAAGGGAAAAGGAAGCCGGTCAGGCGATCTTTGCCTACCGGAAAGCGGAAATAGGGAGCGTAAACCACCGGCACTTCCAGCACTTCCAAACGCATGTGCTTGGCCGTGCCGTAGCGCTTATCGTTGTGGATGGTGATGTTGGAACCTTTAATGGCCCAGGTGCTATCGCCCGGTTCACAACTGGTGAACTCGCCATCATTGAGCACTATTACCTGCTTGCCAAACTTCTCCAAATTCTCGGCGCGGCCATGTACGCGGGTTTCGTAAAGCACAAACTCGGCTTTATCCAGGCGGCCATCGCCACTTTGGATATTCAATTTGGCGCGTTCGGCCCGCACCAGCAAACCCGGCTCGCGCACCTGGATATTGCCAATCATCTCGGCATCGGAGCTTTCTTTGTCGAGGGTAAACAAATCGGTGGAGATGGAGCGGTTGCCCTGGGTAAGCCGCACGTTGTTGCGCAGTATCACCCGCGATTGCATTTCCGCTTCGGAATCATCGGCTGAACCAAACAGGCTCGCCTCTTCCGGCTCCTTGTCGGCTTCGGCATCGGTGCGCGGCGGCGCCACGTAGGCACCGCAACAGGCGGTGGGCACCTGGGCGCGCTGTTCCTCGGTCAACTCCTCCAGGGGAACCCAATCCAGGGCCCGCGCCTGTTTGGCATCCACGCTGCTTCCGGCAACCGCCACAGGCATCACCCAAGGCAGCACCAACAGCGATAGCCCGGCGCACTGGCGGGCTATCGCCAGTGCCAGGCGCGAATAGGAGTAAGGGCGGGAGATACAACGAGGGGATCTCGGGCGGACTGGAGCCATTAACAGCTTTCTCTATTCATTAAGAGCTTTCTTTTATACACCGGGCAGCCACAAGTGGGCCGACCCTGCGCTCAATAACTCAATACATACCTAAAAAGTGCGGCGATTCTACTGCAATAGGCGCACACAGGGAATGAATAAGTCACCGCCCCTGGGGTAGAATCGGCCGTTTTAACCTACCCAGGAATGAGCCTAGCGCCGGCATGAGCCAGACCCCCTCCCCCAGTATCGCCACCACCGCGACCGACACCCGCAAGTTAGCACTCGCTCACTGGATAACCCAGGCTCAAGCGGGGCATAACCAGGATCCCCAGCTGACCCCCCTGGGCGGCGACGCCGGCTTCAGGCGCTATTTTCGCTACCCCTGGAGCAGCCCATTGCTGGCGGTAGATGCGCCACCCAGCAGCGAAGACACTCGCCAGTTTGTCGCCCTGGCCGAACATTTACGCGCCAACGGCCTGGCCAGCCCGCGCATTATCGCCGCCGATGCCGACCAGGGTTTTCTGCTGGTGGAGGACTTTGGCGATCAACTGCTGTATCGCGCCTTAACGCCAGCCAATGCCGACAGCCTTTACGGCCAAGCCATGGCTGAACTGCGCCGCTTGCAAGCCTGCCCCGACCAGCCCGGCCTGATTCCGCGCTACGACCGCGCCCTGCTGCGCCGCGAGCTGGAACTGTTTGGCGACTGGTTTGTGCAGCCACTGCTGGGCTACAGCCCCAGCCATGATGAACAACAAATGCTCAACCAGGTATTTACCCAACTGGAAGACAACGCCCTGGCGCAACCCCAGGTGCTGGTGCACCGCGACTATCACTCGCGCAACCTGATCCTGTGCAGCGATGGCAGCCTGGGCATCATCGACTTCCAGGGCGCCCTCTGGGGTGCCATCACCTATGACCTGGTGTCACTACTGAAGGATTGCTACAAACGCTGGCCGCAGGCCCAAGCCCAACACTGGGCGCTGAGCTACCTGCAGGCACTCCAGGCCGATGGCCAACTGACATCCATCAGCAATAGCCAGTTCCTGCAGTGGTTTGATTGGATGGGACTGCAGCGCCATATTAAAGTGCTGGGGATTTTTGCCCGCCTGCACCTGCGCGACGGCAAACCCGGCTACCTGCAGGACCTGCCATTAGTGCTGCGCTACACCCTGGAAACAGCCAGCCAGTACCCGCAACTGGCGGCTTTTTACGACTGGCTGCAGCAGCACCTGCTGCCCCTGGCGGAACAGCAAGCCTGGTACAGCGACTACCGCTGCGCGGGGGACACCCCATGATCGCCATGATCCTGGCCGCCGGGCTGGGCCAGCGTATGCGCCCGCTCACCGACCACACCCCCAAACCCCTGCTGCCGGCCGCCGGCAAACCGCTGCTCGACTATCACCTGGAGCAACTCGCCGGGGCGGGCATCACCAGGGTCATTATCAACCTGGCTCACCTGGGCGAGAAAATCCGCACCCATGTGGGCGATGGCAGCCGCTACGGCCTGGACGTCAGTTTCTCGGAGGAGCCGGAGCCATTGGAAACCGGCGGCGCCTTGCGCCAGGCCATGCCGCTACTGGGCGAGCAGCCCTTTCTGTTGATTAATGGCGATGTTTGGTGCGACCTGGATCTGGCCAGTTTTTGCCGGCAGGGTTTAGGGGATGGGCTGCTCGGCCACTTATTACTGGTACCCAACCCGGCATTCCACCCCCAGGGGGATTTTGCCCTGGAAGGCAGCCAGCTGGTGCCCGACCCCCAGCAAATCCACCCCCACAGGTACACCTTTGCCGGCATCAGCCTGTTGCATCCCCAGCTGATTCAAGGCTACCCGCACTTGCGCTACAAGTTTCCCCTGGGGGAGGCCCTGCGCCACTTTATCGAACTGGGGCAAATCAGCGCCCAGGTGCACCATGGCCAGTGGAGCGATGTGGGCACCCCCGAGCGGCTCGCCGCCCTGGAGCAGTATTTGCTGCAGCATCAGAGGCAAAACCACTCCCCGGAAACCACAAAGGCGCCCTAGGGCGCCTTTGTTTCACTGACGAGAGGCTTGGATTGCTTAGCGCATAGCCACCAGCTGCATAGCGCCGCGCTCATCCACATGCAGCACCAGCTGGATATCATTGCTCGACTCACTCACCACCTCACCATCCAGCAACAATTGGGTTTTGATTGGGTAAACCCCCTGGGGCAAGCCTTCGGGCAGGGTAAAGGAGAACTCATTCTGGTAGCGGCCACCGGTTTTGGTTTTGGCGTTAACCGGTTTGGTCAGGTTATTCAATTCCTTGGTGTTATCTTCGTTGTCGTAAATGGCAATGCGCTCCTCAATCAGGGTTTTGCGCTTTTTGGTGCCGGGCACCACCACTATATCCGACTGCACCACCACCTCTTTACCTGGCTCCACCACAGGCCCCGGCAGGGTTTTGGTGATGTATTCCGTAGCCACCGGCTCGGCGGGCAAATGCTGGTGCTGGCTTTTGTAGTCCTCAGCCACGGCTTCCGCCTCTTGCAGGCGCTTGGAGCGGTGGTCGATCACCATTTTGGTAATCAGCGCCACAGTGCCGGCAATCGCCGCCACCCGCGCCACTGCTTTGAGCCGCTCGCGGTTTTTACAGGAACTATCGCCGCTTTTGCACTTGTGCGATCGGTCGATATTGCGCGCCAGGTCTTTTAAATCAAACGCTTGTACCTGAGTGCCGGCGAACGCCAGCAGGGTTAACAACAAACACAATTTACGCATAGTCCACTCCCTTCCTGGCCCTGGGCCAGATTATTGGATTTTAAAACCGGATTCCTTGAGTTGGCGCTGGGTCTCCTGGGCGCGGGTTTTAAGCGCCTGCGCCTCGCGATGCCCTGGTATCAAATCCAGTGCCGACTCAGCCTTGGCGATACTACAGGAGTAATTCTTTTTATCCATACAGGCACGGGCTTCACCCAGCAGCTTATCCACTTTTTGCGACAGATCCCGCGCTTGGCTTTGCGCCAGGTTGGCAGACTGCTTCAACTCTATCGCCTGGGCATTGCTCGGCTCCAGCGCCAATACCTGTTCCGCAGCCGCCGACACGCAGGCGTAGTCGCGCCTGGCCAAGCATTGGTTGGCGCGGGTTAACCCCTGCTGAACCTGCTGTGCCAAGCCAGCCTGGCGCTCGCGCAGCGCCTGCTGCTGGGCCTCTATTCGCTGGCCCAGGGCCAGGCTGGTGGGGTGTATTGGGTTTAATTCCCGCGCTTTGCCCAAAAACAATTCGGCACAAGCCAGATCCGCCTGGGCCAGGCAGCTATCCGCTTGGGCAGCCAAATCCTCCAGGGCGCGATCCTGCAGCTGCTGATTGGCGGTGGCCAGCAACTGCTGGGCCTGCACATTAGCCGGCTCCAGCGCCAGCAGATCGCGCGCCTTTACCTGCACACAAATCGCATCGCCCTGCGCCAGGCAGGCATTGGCCTCATCCAGCAATGCACGGGCTTTTTCCTCCAGGGCGCGGCTTTCTTTCGCCAGTTTGGCCTGCTCCAGCAACTGCACCGCCACAGCGTTATCCGGCGCCAAGTTAACCGCCACCAGGCTCTGCTCAAGGGCACAGCTAAAATCGCTGCGGGCAAAGCAGGCCTGGGCCTCCGCCAGCTTTTGCGCCACGGTTTCGGCATTGCGCAGGCTTTCCTGATACTGGTGGTAGGCAAACCAACCGGCGCCCAGCAGCGATATGGCCGCCACCGCCACGGCCGCGCGTACACGCCAGGCGCCACGGCGCGGGAACAACTCGCGCATAAACAGGCTGATGCTGGGGGTGCGCGCCGCCTTTTCCAGCGCCAGGGCGTGGCTGAGCGCCTTCCATTCCCGCGCACTCAGCATATCCAACCGCTGGGGCTTGAGCTTTTGCTGCTGGGCTTCCAGGGCCGAACGATTGTTATAGGGGTGACGCCCGGAGAACATCTCGTACACAACGCAGGCCAGGGCATAAACGTCATCGCTGAAGCTGACGGGTTCATCCCTTACCATTTCTATGGTGGCGTAGGCCGGGGTCAGGGCGCCCAGCTGCCCGGCATCAAACTTGTGCTTTTGCGATTCCTTGGAGGCGGCACGGGCAATACCAAAATCCAGTACCTTGGCGTGGCCATCGCCGGAAACAAAGATGTTGCCCGGCTTAAAATCCGCATGGATCAGTTGGCGCTGATGGGCATAGGCCAGGGCGGCGCAGAGATCGCGGGTAATACTCAATACCTGCGCCTTGGGCAGGCCACGGCCGCGGCTATCTTTGAGCAGTTTGTCGAGCGGCTCGCCCTGCAATAACTCCATGGTCATAAACAGGGTATCGCCGTCGCGATCGAAATCGTGCACGGTGACTATATTGGGATGCGCCAGGGTTTGGGATTTAGCCGTTTCCTGCTGCAGGGTGACAAAGGCATCCGGGTGATCCTTGAATGCCGAGTTAAGCACCTTGGTGGCTATGTAGGGGTTGGGATCCTCGGCCTCTACCTTGCGCAAATCCTTGGTTTTATAAACGGTCCCCATCCCGCCCTCACCCAGCACCTCCTCCAGCAAAAAGCGTTTTTTCAGCAACATGCCGCTGCTGAGGGATTTGGCCACCAGCTCCCGCGCCTGGGCAAAGCCAGCGGAGTGGTTGTGGCGCGCGCTGTAGCGTGTCAGGGCGCTATCGTCCACAGCGGCGGGCGATGGCGCGACCGGGCGGGGCGGGGCGACGTAGACAGTTTTATCCCCATCCACTGCTACCGGCTTGTTGCCGCCCGCTTCCGCTTCGGCCTGATCGCCAAGGGATAATGGAGCAACACACGGGGGCTCTGCCTGTGCCAAGGAGATAACTTCGGGTTGAGACTCAAGCACCACATCCTGCGGGCGACGG
>CAMLRI010000050.1 GCA_946482385.1 uncultured Cellvibrio sp. | reverse complement strand
CCTGGCATTTTTAATAGCGCTTTCCACTTTTAAGCGATTGCGGATAATGCCGGGGTTTTGCAGCAGTTTCTCCACCTTGGCGAGCGAATAGCGGGCGATTTTTTCCGGGTCGAAATTATCAAAAGCAGCGCGATAAGTTTCGCGCTTGCGCAGCACGGTGATCCAGGCCAATCCCGCCTGGGCGCCCTCCAAAATTAAAAATTCAAAGAGCGCTCGCTCATCATACAGAGGCACACCCCACTCCTGGTCGTGATAGGCAACATAGAGGGGATCATCGCCACACCAGCTGCAGCGGCAAGTTTGTTTAGCCATGGTTATTCCTGTGGTTGTGATTGTGGGGGCAGGTATTGATTGGCGTCATCGTTTGCGTGGCGCGCCTTCATGATTTGCAAAAAATGCTTCAGGCTTTTGTGCTCCTCCACTGCAAAACTTTCGCCGGTAATTTCCAGCGTTTGGATGCGGTCGAGGCGGAAGGTGCGGTAATCGGCGCGCAGCTGGCACCAGGCCACCAGGGTCCACACCTTGCCCCAAAAAATCAGCCCCAGGGGTTCTATCGCCCGGCTCGATGGCTGCTCGTCGGCGCGCACATAGTCGATGCGCAAACGCTGGTGCAGGCGAATGGCCGCGCGAATGGTTTGGCTGTGGGCGGTGTAATACTTTTGCACCTCCTCCATTTGCGGCACCAACAATGGCAGGGTTTCGTCGCTGTGGCGCAAATGGTCGGGCAGCACCGCCAGGATTTTTTGCACCGCCTGGTTGGCGTGGCGCGCCATATCGCCATCGCCCCAACCACTTACCATGCGCGCGCCCAGCAGCAGCGCCTCCACTTCTTCGCGGTCAAACATCAGCGGCGGCAACTGGTAGCGATGCGACAAGCGGTAGCCCACCCCGGCCTCGCCTTCGATAGGCACGCCGGACAGGCTAAGGGATTGGATATCGCGGTAAATAGTGCGCTCCGACACCTGCAACTGCTCGCTCAACTGGCGCGCGGTAAGCACAGTGCGGCGGTTGCGCAGCAGGGTAGTAAGCTGAAACAGGCGTTCGGCGCGGTGCATGGCTAATTCCAGACAGAGTACATGGGTATTGCAATAGGGAAGCCGCAGCTTAATCGCCGCTGCTGACAGATTATGTCAGGACGCTGGCACTATGCCGCAAGCTCGGCGAAAATACCGCGCTCCAGCGGCCCCCTGTGCTACCTTTTAGGGGACGCTCCACGCGTGGCCCCCTACCTATAACAAGGCGTGTTTATGCAGATTTTTTACCCCGAAATAAAACCCTACCAACGCCACCAAATTGCTGTTGAAGCGCCGCACGAGCTCTACGTCGATGAATCCGGCAACCCCGATGGCATACCCGTGCTGTTTGTCCACGGTGGCCCCGGCGCCGGCTGTGGCAAATACGACCGCCGCTTTTTCGACCCCGAAGTCTACCGCATAGTGCTGTTCGACCAGCGCGGTGCCGGCCGCTCGCGCCCCCACGCCTCCCTGGAAAACAACAGCACGCAAAAACTGGTGGAGGATATGGAAGCCATCCGCCAGCACCTGGGCATAGAACAGTGGGTTCTGTTCGGCGGCTCCTGGGGCTCCACCCTCAGCCTGGTGTACGCCCAAACCTATCCCGAGCGGGTACTGGGCATGATTCTGCGCGGCATCTTCCTGTGCCGGCGCGAGGACATCCACTGGTTCTACCAGGAGGGCGCCAGCCGTCTCTTCCCCGATATGTGGGAAGCCTTTGTCCAGCAAATCCCCGAGGATGAGCGCGGCGATATGGTTTCCGCCTACTACCGCCAGCTCACCGGCGAAAACCAAATCCAGCAGATGGCCGCCGCCAAAGCCTGGTCCGGTTGGGAGGGGCGCACCGCCACCCTCAAGCCCTGCCAGGATCTGGTCGATTCCTTT
Source organism: uncultured Cellvibrio sp. (assembly GCA_946482385.1). The sequence goes on along the minus strand of CAMLRI010000050.1, from coordinate 7,180 downwards.
ACCGAGCCGCACCGCGCCCTGTCGCTAGCGCGTATTGAAGCCCATTATTTCGTCAATGACAGCTTCCTGGCGCCCAACCAAATCATCGCCAATGCCCATCGCCTCGCCGGTATTCCCGGGGTGATAGTGCACGGCCGCTACGATGTAATCTGCCCCCTCGACAACGCCTACGCCCTGCACAAGGCCTGGCCTGGTTCGGAGCTGCACATTATCCGCGAAGCCGGCCACGCCTCCCGCGAGCCAGGTATTGTCGATGCACTCATCCGCGCCACCGACGACATGGCCAAGCGCCTGCGCAAAGACAACAGCGACCAAAGCGCCTGATGCTCGGCCTGATTCAGCGCGTTAAACGCGCCTCAGTGGAAGTGGACGGACGCACGGTGGGCGAGATAGGGCAGGGCATATTGCTGCTGCTCGGCATCCAAAAAAATGACAGCGAGGCGAGCGCCGATAAACTGCTCGCCAAGCTGCTCGCCTACCGCATCTTTGCCGACGCCGACAACAAAATGAATTGCAACCTGCAACAGGTGCAGGGCGGCCTATTGGTGGTATCGCAATTCACCCTCGCGGCCGATACCAACAAAGGCCTGCGCCCCAGCTTTTCCTCTGCTGCGCCCCCCGCCCAGGCCGAAGCCCTCTACCAGTATTTTGTCGCCCGCGCCCAGGCCCTGCACCCGCAGGTCGCCACCGGCATTTTTGCCGCCGATATGCAGGTGAGCCTGGTGAACGATGGCCCGGTAACGTTTATGTTGAGCGCCGACTAGCGCGTCTATCTTGAGTGCCTATCTTGAGCGCCGGGTAAGGCGCGGAATTTTTTCGTTTTTTCTTTTTTTTCGTTTTCGTTTTTTCTTTTTCTTTTTCTTTTTTGTTAGGAGCCTCCCATGAGCTACCCCCAAGACGACGATGGCGCACTCTTGCAGATGCTGAGCGACCACGGTGTTGATATGCATGCCCCTATGGAGCTGGAGTTTGCCGTGCTCTGCGCCGATGAAACTGCTGCGCATCGCATAGCCCAGGTGCTGCAAGATGCCGGCTACGATGCCGAAGCCAGTTACAACGAAGGCGAGCTGGAAGAGGGGGAGGCCATGACCGAAGAGAACGAAGATTACTGGCCCTCCTGGTCGGTGATTGCGCACCTGGAGATGGTGCCGGATTACCAGGAAATACAGCGCATCCAGGCGCAGCTGAACCAGCTGGCAAACCCCTGGGGCGGCAAATCCGATGGCTGGGGCGCGATCTTAAGCGCCTAACCACTGCTTGATCTGCCCCTCCATACGCACCAGATCGTATTGCTGTAGCGCCTGCTGCAATTGCTGATGGCGCTGCCGTCCCAGCTGTTCCTGGGTTAAGCCCCGCAGGATTTTTTTACAGCCGGACATATCACCACTGGCAGCCAACTCCAGCAGCTGTTGCAGCTGCTCCTGCACCTGGGCCAAATCCACGGCTGCCGAATCCTCCTCTACCTCTGGCACTGGCGCCGCCGGCTCGGCCTCACCCACAAAGCTGGCGCCGGCAAAGCGGCGCAGCGCCGCAAATACATCATCAAAGGCATAGGGTTTGCCGATAAATTCCTGAAAGCCCTGCTGCAAATAAAAACTGCGCTCGTGCTCCAAACTGGAAGCGGAGACGGCAATGATTGGCACAGTGCTATAGGCCTTGAGTGCGCGCAGGCGCTGGAACATTTCCAGGCCATTCATGCCCGGCATGCGAATGTCGGTAAACACAATATCGAAGGCTAGTTGCTGGCACAGCGCCAGGCCGGCCTGGCCATCGCCAGCGGCGCTCACGCGGCAGCCAATCTGGCGCAGCAAATCCACCAAAATATCGCAACTGGCGCGGTCATCCTCCACCACCAGGGCATTAATACTTTGCCCCGGCGCCAACTGCATGGCGTGATTCATATTCACCCGCTCGCCCAGCATCACAGGTTCGTTGCGCAGCGGCAGGCGCAACAGCGCCTGGGTGCCCTCGCCCGGGGCGCTGGTCAAGCGCAGGCTGCCGCCCATGGCCTCGGCCAAATGGCGCGACAGGGTCAGCCCCAAGCCGGTGCCGCCGCTATCCTCGCCCGAGCGCCCCTGCTTAAAAGCAGAAAATAATTCCGCCAGCTCTGCCGCCGAAATACCCGGGCCGGTATCGCTGATCACAAACTCCACTTCGTCCTGGCGCTCATTAACCGCCAGGCTGACACTGCCCTGCTGGGTAAATTTCAGCGCATTGCCCAGCAGGTTTAATAAAATTTGGCCGATCTTTTGCCGGTCGCCACGGGCGATAAAGGGGCTGGGCAGCGCCAATTGTGCGTGCAATTGCAAGCCCTTAACCTCGGCGCGCTCGCGCACCAGGGAGAGGATATCGCTCACTTCCTGCTGTAAATCAAAATATTCCTGGCGCAGGTTGAGTGCGCCAGATTCGATTTTGGACAGGTCGAGAATATCGTTGATCAAACCCAGCAGGCGCTGGCTGGCGCTGAGGATCAACTGCAAGCGCTCGCGCTGGCTGCCCGCCAATTGGCTGTCGCGCATCAGCAATTGGGTGTAGCCCAATACGGCATTGAGCGGCGTGCGGATTTCGTGGCTCATATTGGCGAGGAAACGGCTCTTGGCCCGCGCCGCCTCTTCGGCCGCCTCCTTGGCTTTGGCCAGCTCGGTAATCAGCTCGTGCTTGTCGGTAATATCGCGGCCTATGCCGAGTATGCCGTAGGTTTGCTCATGCAAATCGCGCACGGCCAACTTAAGCGTATCGAGCATGTGCAACTTGCCATCGGCTGCCACCAGCCACTGCTCGTGGCGATAGGGTTGCTGGCTGCCCAGGGCGACCCGGTCGTTGTAGCGAAAGGCGCGGGCTATATCGGCACTGACCAAATCCAGTTCGTAGCGGCCGACAATTTCCGCTTCGGTTTTGCCCAGCAACTGGGCAAAGGCGCGGTTGCAGTTGAGGTAGCGGCCCTGGGTATCCTTAAGCCATACCGGGTCGGGGATATTGTCGAGCAGGCTGCGCAGCTCCTGTTCGCGGCGGCGCAAAATTTCCTGGGATTGCTCCAGTTGCTCCTGGGTGTTTTGGCGCTGCTCAATTTCTTTTAACAGCCAATCATTCGCTTTGCGCAGCGCCAGGGTTTGATTTTCTATTTCTTCTTTTAACTGCGCCTGGTTAGCCAACAACAGTTTCTGGTGTTTTTGCCGCGTCAACAAAAAAGCGGCGAGCAAACCCAGCAATACCAGGCCGACAATCACCGCTGCCCGCTCAATGGCGTGGTCGAGCAACAGCAGCACCAATAGCAGCGCGCAAAAGCCCGCCCCCAGCAACAAAAGTAACTGGGGCAAGCGTTGTTGTTCGCGCAAACTGCGCAGGAAATTAATCAGATTCTGCCAAACCATAGGTCGACGCCAAACAGCGCTGCAGCGCCTGGTAGTTGAGTTCCTCCGGGCGGTGGTAGAAATACCCCTGGCCCCAGATAACCCCCAGCTCGCGCAATTGCTGCGCCACCTCGGCGGTTTCAACAAATTCGGCGGTGACTTCTTTACCCAGGGAGGAAGCCATTTCCACGATCGACTTAACCATGGCGTAATGCGCCGGGTCGCTATCCATATCGCGCACAAAAATACCGTCGATTTTAATTTTGTCGAAAATTAATTGATGCAGGTAAGCGTAAGAGGCAAAGCCGCTGCCAAAATCATCCAGGGCAAAATGGCAGCCGCGGGCGCGCAGGCGCTGCATAAAATCCCGCGCCGTATCCATATTGACGATGGCCGCAGTTTCGGTGATTTCAAAACAAATTTTGTCGGCAGGAAAATGCTGCTGGTCGATTTTCGCCAACACATAATCGGCAAAACCAGCCTCGCGCATCGACAAGGCCGATAAATTGATAGACACCAGCTCTATGTGATCCAGCAGGCGCGGGTGCTGCGCCAGCAGTTGCAAGCTGTGCTGGATGACCCACTTATCCAGTTCGGGAATTAAGTGCAAACGCTCTGCCGGGCCAATAAAGTCACCGGGGGCAATCATGCGCTGCTGTTGCGGTGCCCACAGCCGCAGCAATACCTCCAGGCGCACGCGCGGCTCAGCCCGCACCCCGGGCAAATACTCCAGCAACTGGAAATAACAGCGGAATAAATTGTTGTGCAGCGCCTCCACCAGGCGCGACGCCCAGTTGATACTTTCGCGATGCAAACTGCTGCGCTGGTTGGCCTGGTCGTAGGTGCGGATGCTGCCGCGCGCCTCCTGCTTGGCCATATAAATAACTTCGTCGGCAGCGAGCATTATCTGGTCGTAACTCACCAGCTCGCGGCTGAGCGGCACACAGGCAATAGAGGCCGCCAACTTGAATTGTTTATCTTCCCAGGCGAAGGTAAAAGCCTGCAAATGGCGCTGGATACTTTGCGCCAAAGCCACGCCCTTATCGCCGCTATCGCATTGGCTCACCACGGCAAATTTGTCGCCGCCCAGGCGCGCAAAAAAATCTTCACGGCTGAGCAGGCCGGTAATGCTATCGGCAAACTGGCGCAGCAGTTCATCGCCGGCAATGCAGCCACAGCTTTCATTGATCAGGCGGAAGCAATCTATATCAATTAACAAAAAGCAGGCGCTTATGGGCTGTAATTGACCGCGCGCCAATAATTCAGCGACATAACTTTCCAGGGCGTTGCGGTTGTGCAAGCGGGTGACGAAATCGTGGGTGGCAAGGTAATTAAGGCGATCCTGCATATAGCGGCGCTCGTTAATTTCCTCGCGCAACTGGCGGTTGGCGATGGTGAGTTCAGCGGTGCGCTCGCGCACCTTGGCTTCCAGCTCGCGGTTAAAGGATTTGAGTTCGGCGAGCATCATCTGCCGTTCCAACTGATGGCGCACCCGCGCGCGCACTTCGTCGGCATTGATAGGTTTGGTGATGTAGTCGGCACCGCCGACTTTAAAACCCTGGCTGATGTCTTCCGCCAGGGCGGTGACAAATACCACGGGGATTTCAGTAGTCGCCAATTCAGCCTTGAGGCGCATACACACTTCAAAGCCGTTCATTTCCGGCATCATCACATCGAGCAGAATTAAATCGGGCAGGCGGCGCAGCGCCAATTCCAGCGCGCGCTCACCGGAGGTGGCAACTAATAATTGGCAGCCCAAATCCTCCAGCACAGCGCTGAGGATATCGAGATTGGCGGGGGTATCATCGACTAATAAAATGCGCGCATTTTCAAACATATGCCGGCGTCCTTCGCATCGTTATCGAAGGATAATAGCAGAAGGTTAGGGAATAGCTACGCGCTTATTATGAAGAATTGTTAGCACTTAAAAGCAAGTCTGCGCTTATGGCTATAACAACCACTGGCACACAAGTGATAAGCAATTTAACCCATGCACACCACGTAAACCCAAGGCCAGTGTTTATACCAAAGCGCGACTATTTATACCAAAGAGCAACCAGGCCTATAGCCAACAGGATCAGGCTGGCAGGCGATGCATCCTGCAGCGACAACTGCTGCCACCCATGCCACAGGTTCGCCACGGTTTCCGGGTGGGCAGTGAACAGGGCGCCGCCAAAGGCGCTAAGCGCAATCACCCAGCGGCGCCGGCGCAAACGCGCGGCGCGCTGCTGCGCAGCATAGGTGCGGGTAGCGGCCTGCAATTGCGGCGCCAGCTCACCGAGGTTTTGCATTTGCTGCAAACCGTTAAACACCAGGTTGGGCACCTGGGGAAATTTTTCCATCCACTCGGGGGCGTGGCGTTTCAGCTCGCGCCACAGGCTTTTGGGGTGGAAGCGGTTTTTTAGCCAGCGCTCCAAAAACGGATGGGCCGTGGCCCACAAATCCAATTCCGGGTAGAGCTGGCGCCCCAGGCCTTCAATATTGAGCAGGGTTTTTTCCAACAGTACCAGCTGCGGCTGCACTTCCATATCGAAGCGGCGCGCAGTGCGAAACAGGTTAATCATCACCTGGGCAAAGGAAATATCTTTTAACGGCTTTTCAAAAATAGGCTCGCACACAGTGCGAATGGCCGCTTCCAATTCTTCCACCCGCACATACTTGGGCACCCAGCCACTCTCCACATGCAATTCCGCCACCTGGCGGTAATCGCGGCGGAACATCGCGAGCAGGTTGCGCGCCAAATAATATTGGTCGGCGCGGGTGAGGGAGCCAACTATGGCCATATCCACCGCTATATATTGCGGCTGCTGCGGGTTGTTGCGGGCAACAAAAATATTGCCGGGGTGCATATCGGCGTGAAAAAAATTGTGCTCAAACACCTGGGTGAAAAAAATCTCCACACCGCGCTCGGCGAGTTTTTTCATATCGGTGTGCTGTGCCGCCAAGGCATCCAGATCGGTGACCGGAATACCGTAGATACGCTCCATGGTGAGCACATTGTGGCGGGTGTAATCCCAATAGACTTCCGGCACATAGAGCAGCGGCGAGTGCAAAAAATTGCGCCGCAATTGCGAAGCATTGGCTGCTTCGCGCTGCAAGTCCAGCTCGTCGAAAATGGTGGTGCGGTAATCCTCGACAATTTCCACTGGGTGCAGGCGCTTGCCGTCGCGGGTGTTGCGCTCTACCCAGCGCGCCAATTGCAACAGCAGGGCTATGTCCTGGGCGATGACTTTTTCGATGCCGGGGCGAATCACTTTGATCACCACATCGCGGCCATCTTTTAAGGTGGCAGTATGTACTTGCGCTACCGATGCGGATGCGAGTGGCGCAGCATCATAGCTGGCAAACAACTCGCTGACTTTTGCGCCCAGGGATTGCTCCACAATGCGCTGGAATTCTTCATTGGAGAAAGGCGCGACATTGTCTTGCAGGTGATTGAGTTCGGCGGCTATATCGTCGGGCACCAGATCCGGGCGAGTGGAAAGCAACTGGCCAAATTTAACGAAGATAGGCCCCAGGTCTTCGCAGGCGCGGCGCACTCTTTCACCGCGCGTTAATTGGGGCGAGGGAAAAAGACGGAAGAAAAGCAATAACAGGCGCGCTGCAAGCGGCAGCTTATCGGGCAGCAATTGATCCAATCGATAACGGGCAAATACGCGCAGGATAGTTAATAAACGAAGAAAGACCATTGCAAACTCAATTCTCATTTTGTTTTAACGTGGGTTTGCGCTCCGCAAGGAGCTTTTCGATACGCGCTGCTGCGCGATCCACGGCCAAACGCAATTCATCCACCTGCTGGTAAAAATCTTCCAGCTCGGGCCTGGACACCA
>CAMLRI010000049.1 GCA_946482385.1 uncultured Cellvibrio sp. | reverse complement strand
GGGGGCGGCGGTTAAACAATTCCAGTACGTCCAAGGCTTCGGCGGCTTGCATGCCCTCTTCGGGCAGCTTGTCGCCCAGGGTGTCTTTATCGCCGTAACCCAGGCCATAGCCATAGGGGAAGAGCGGGTCGTAGTTGGCGTCGCCGCGATTGAGCGGGCCCTGGTCGGGGCGCTTGGGCCAGGAGAAACTCAAACGGCCTTTCATATCGTAATTGATGCCGCCCTCGGCATTTTTGAAGATCACATCCGCGACGCCCTGGCCCTCGGTGCCCGGCAGCCAGATGGCGACAAAGGCATCGGAGGCGTTGAGTTCGCGGTTAACCCACAGGGGGCGGCCGGTGATAAACAGGGATACCACGGGGATACCCTGGGCGCGCAATTTTTGCAGCAATTGCCAATCGCTGGGGTCGCGGGGTTTGTTGGCCAGGTTGCCGACATCGCCCTGCATTTCGGCGTAGGGGTCTTCGCCAAAGACGACTATGGCCACATCCGGCTTATCGGTGAAGTTGCCCTCTTCACTGAGGATGGTTTTGCCACCGGCCTGTTCCACCAGGGCGCGAATGCCGGCGTAAATGGAGGTGGCGCCGGGGAAATCGGCATTGCTGTTGCCCGTGCCCTGCCAGGACACCGACCAGCCGCCGGATTGTTTGCCGATATTGTCGGCGCCATCACCGGCAATTAATACGGTTTGCTGACGATCCAGGGGCAGTAAATTGTTTTTGTTTTTTAACAGCACCAGGGATTCGCGCACCGCCTGGCGGGCGATGGCGCGGTGTTCGGGGGCGCCGAGGACTTCTGCTTTACCGGCCAGGGGGCGGCTGGATGGCGCGCCTTTTTCAAACAGGCCGGCGCGCAGTTTTACCCGCAGAATCCGCCGTACCGCATCGTCCAAACGGGCGGCGGTAATTTCACCGCTTTTGGCCTGGGCCAGCAGGTTGTGGTAGAGGTCTTTCCAGTTGGGCTCGGGCACCATGTAAATATCCAAACCCGCCATCAGGGATTCGGGGCAGTCCACTGCGGTGCAGCCGGGAATAAAACTGTGGCCGCTCCAATCGCCCACCACCAGGCCATCAAAACCCATGCGGTTTTTTAATACTTCGGTGAGCAGGTACTGGTGGCCGTGCATGCGCGTGCCCTGCCAGCTGGTGAAGGAGGCCATCACCACCTGTACCCCGGATTGAATGGCGCTGAAGTAGCCGGCGCCGTGGATATCGCGCACAAAGGCTTCGTCGCCCTGGGTTTCGCCGCGGTCGACACCATTGAGGGTGCCGCCGTCGCCGATAAAGTGTTTGGCGGTGGCGATGACATGCTCCTGGCTAAAGGGGGCATGGCTGCCGCCGGTGCCCTGCAGGCCCTCCACCATTTTGCCGGCAAAGGCGCCGACGATTTGCGGGTCTTCCGACCAGGATTCATAGGCGCGCCCCCAGCGGTCGTCGCGGGCTACGGCTACCGTGGGCGAGAAATCCCAATCCAGGCCAGTGGCGGCAATTTCGCGGGCCGTGGCCCAGCCGATTTGTTTGAGCAGCTCGGGGTTGTTGCTAGCGCCCAGGCTAATGTTGTGCGGGAAGAGGGTAGCGCCAACCACATTGCCCAGGCCGTGTACCGCGTCTGTGCCCCACATAATGGGGATGCCAATGCGGCCGTCGGATTTATCCACCGAGGCCAGGTAGTAGCTGTCGGCCAGGGCCACCCAATCCTGCAGGCTGGCGTACTTGTTGTTGCCGGGGGTGCTGCCACCGCCGTTGAGCACCGAACCCAGGTGGTATTTTTTCACGTCCTCGGGGGTGACCTGTTTGATTTCCGGCTGGATCAGCTGGCCGATTTTTTCCTCCAGGGTCATGCGCGCCAGCAGCTCATCAATGCGCGCTTCCAGCGCCGGGTCCTTGGCCACAGCACTGGTGAGGGCTGGCCATTGCGCGGCATTGCCGGCCGCTGCAGCAGCTGGCTTGGCGCTGGTGTCGGCAGCGGGAGGGGCGGATTTGTCGCAGGCGTTGAGGCTGGTTAATACCAGCAGTGCCAGCGCGGAATGGCGCAGCAGGGAGCGTGTTGTCATAGTGGGCACTCAATCAATAAACAATAAAAGACCGAATAGCCGGGCAGGGCACCGGCCAGTACGCTTGTGGTGATTTTTGCTCTCTATGCCGGGGTTTATTACCCCTGTGATATGCCCCGGTGAACCGGGTTTTTATGGCGAATAAGGTAGCAGCTGGCGCACCAGCCTGTTAAGCATTTTTACTTTTTATGACGCGATGCTTTGTATTGCCTGCCCTGCGGCTGTCGGTTCCGGATTAGTGAGTTTTACCTGGATTGTGTAAATAAACCCGCTGCCCGGTCTGGGCGCTTTTGCGTGCCGCATCCAAAATCTCCACCACCAGGAGATTGTTTTCCAGCGAGGATAAATCGTAAGGACTCATGGTTATATCGCCCTCAATCACCGCTTTAAAGAACGCAAAAGGATCATCTAACGGGTAAGCGCGCTCGGGCAATTTTTTCTGCTGGGCCGCGGTTGTGTCGGAGAGTTGCATCAGTAAATTATTCCTATCCTGTGCAACCACCACACCCTGCTCGCCATAAACCTCCATATCTTTGCGCGCAATTGGCCAATTCCACGAGGCTTGTACAATACCCTGGGCTTTTGCGTAAGTGAGAATAATGGTGGCCTCATCATCCACTTTGGGATAATCCGCCGGTTGCAATTGTTGGGTAATGGCCGTTACCGATATTGGCCGCTCGCCATTCAATAACCAGGTGATCAAGTTGGCGCCATAACAACCAAAATCCACTATGGCGCCGCCACCATTTTGCACCGGGTCGATTAGCCAATCTAAAAACTCTTGGTTGACGCCCAATTTTTTCGGGCCTTGGTGGCCATCGTGCACCACAATTTTTCTGGCGTCGCCGATTTTTCCTGAATCCAATAATGTTTTGCTGTAGTGATTGGTTGGGTACCAGGTAGTTTCGTAATTAGTCAGCAAATGGATGTTATGTTTTTTGGCCAGCTGCGCCATTTTTTGCGCGTGCTCCATATTCACCGCCAGGGGTTTTTCCACCATCACATGCACACCGCGCGGCGCCGCTATTTCAACAACCTGCAGGTGTTCATAAATACTGCCAAATGCAGTAACCGCCGCAGGTTTGGTTTTATCCAACATTTCCGGCAGGGTGTCGTAAACAATTTCCATGCTTAATTGATGTTGTTCGGTGTAGCGTTTGGCCAACGCTTGATTGGGCTCAACAATACCGACTATCTCAATATCACCCCTGGGTTCACGCCCCAGCAGCCAATGCACATGGGTGTGGGTAAGGCCAACTACGCCAATGCGTAGGGGTTTATTATCTTTCGCGGATAATTGCATACTCAGGCAACTCAACAGGAGGATGATAAAAACACTGACTATGCGCATGGCATTATCCATCTTGATGGGGAGGGGAGGATGCTCGCGCCTGGGCGTGTTGCTTGGCCCAGACGCGGCACTATAAAACTAGACGATTAATTTTCGCTCAGGGCTTTTTTCTGCAAGCCATGTAATTCGGCAATGCCTTTTTTTGCCAGCGCCAACATGGCGGAAAATTCCGCTTCGCTAAAAGGCTCGGCTTCGGCGGTGCCCTGGATCTCGATAATGCCGCCATCGTCGCCCATCACCACGTTCATATCCGTATCGGCGGCGGAATCTTCCGGGTAGTCCAAATCCAGCACCGGCACTCCCTGGTAAATCCCCACGGATACAGAGGCAATCGCCCGCTTCAGCGGCTCGCCGGTCAAGCGGCCTTCGCGGCGCAAAAAGGCCACCGCATCCGCCAGCGCCACCCAGGCACCGGTAATAGAGGCGGTGCGGGTGCCGCCATCGGCCTGGATCACATCGCAATCCAGGTGGATGGTGTTCTCGCCCAGGGCATTGAGGTCTATAGCGGCGCGCAGGGCGCGGCCGATCAAACGCTGGATCTCCACCGTGCGCCCCTGCTGCTTGCCCCGCGCCGCTTCGCGGTCCATGCGGGTGCCGGTGGAGCGGGGCAACATGCCGTACTCGGCCGTCAACCAACCCTGGCCCTTGCCGCGCAAAAAGGGCGGCACACCCGCTACCACGCTGGCAGTGCAAATGACCTTGGTATCGCCAAACTCCACCACCACCGAGCCCTCGGCGTGTTTGGTGTAGTGGCGGGTGAGGCGGATGGGGCGTAAATCCTGGGGCTGGCGGCCGGATGGGCGTTGCATGGTCATAGTCTGCTCTCGCGATTTTTTAATAGATTGGCGGCCACCTTACTCCATTGGCCAAACCTAAGAAAGCGCTATAAGCCATGGGGTTTGATAGTACAAACCGGCCAAATAATAACCAACCCACTGGACTACACTGGATTTTTAGCCCCTGCAAGGAGACGACCCATGCGCCTTCCACTAGCCGCCCGCGCCCTGGGCGCCCTGCTGCTGTTACTCAGCCTGGCCGCCCAGGCCAGTATCGACCAACCCGCCAGCCAATTCGGCTGGTACAGCTGGCGCGAGCTCACACCCGAGGACTACCAGGCCAAGCTCGACCACTACACCGCCCAAGGCTACCGCCCGGTGGATTTTGAAGTGCGCAGCAACGGCAAGGAGCGGCGCTACGCCCTGGTGCTGCGCAAGGAGGCCAAGCCACCCAAATGGCTGCTCAAATCCCAGCTCAGCCACAACGAGTTCAAACAGCTGTGGGATAAACAGCGCAAAGCCGGCTACCGGCCGGTGGATATCGAAAGCCACAGCCACAAAGGCAAGCGCTACTACGGCGGCCTCTGGGTAAAGGATGGCATTAAAGACTGGGCCAGCTACCGCAACCTGAGCAGCGATGACTTCACCCAAGCCTACGAGGAAAACAAGAAAAAAGGCCGTATGCCGATAGACGTCGACGGCTATGTGGATGGCAAAAAACTGAAATTCTCGGGCATCTTCGTTAAAAACAGCGAAAAGCTGCAGTGGTCGATCCGGCGCAACATCAAGCAGGGCGACTTTTCCAGCCACTTTGATGACATGACCGGCCAGGATTATCGCCTCTACCGCCTCAGCCCCTACGAATACAACCAGCAACTCTACTTTGCCGCCATCTGGGTAAAAGATAAAAGCCCGCGCCGCTGGGCCGCCAAGCGCGACATGGACGACCAGGAAATGCGCAACGCCTTTAACCAATACAGCGACGCCGGCTACCGCCTGGAAGACCTGGAGGCCTACAGCCACAAGGGCAAGCTGCGCTTTAGCGGCGTCTGGCTGGAAAACGACCAGCAGGTCACCCGCTGGCAGCACCGCAAGGCGGTGGACAAACTGATTACCGACTACCTGGACGACAACCCCAGTGAGGGCTTCTCCCTCGCCATCTGGCAGGACGGCAAGGTGCTGTTCCGCAAAGGCTATGGCCTGGCCGACCGCAGCGCCAACAAAACCGCCCACGCCGACAGCGTCTACCGCTATGCCTCGGTCGCCAAGGCCGTCACCTCGGTGCTGGGTTTTATGCTGGAGGAAGACAAAAAACTCACCCTCGACAGCAAAATCCGCAAGCTCATCAGCCTGCCCAAACACCACGACTACCAGCTGCGCGACCTGCTCGCCATACGCTCGGGGGTGTGCCACTACAAAAACGACAGCAACACGGTATGCGACGGTTTTGACGGCACCAGCATCGACCTTGGCAAAAACACCAGCATGACCAGCGCCATCAAACTGTTTAAAGATGAAGACCTGGTCACCAGCACCGGTACCCTTTTCTACAGCACCCACGGCTACAGCATCGCCGGCGCCGCCTACGAAAAGAAAACCAAAAAATCCTTTAACAGCCTGCTCGACAGCTATATCAACCAGCGCCTGGGCAGCCAGATCACCTGCGAAAACCTCAACACCAACAAATTCGACCGCGCCGCCATCTACTGGGTAGACGATGAGGACGGCAACAAAATCAAAACCGCCACCCAGCAAAGCATCGCCTGGAAATGCCCCGGCGGCGGCATGGAGGGCTCGGTGATGGATTTGATCAAACTGGGGGTAGGGCTCAAGCAAAACAAACTGATGAAACGCGCCAACCTGGAGCGCATGATCGACCCGCCCGATGACCAACTGCGCGGCGGCAACCGCTACGCCTATGGCTGGGTCGTCAACCAAACCAGCGGCACCACCAACTGGTACGGCAAAGAGGGCGACCAAACCGGCGGGCGCAGCTATTTGCGGGTGTACGAGGATCGCCCCCTGGTCATCGCCCTCAGCGGCAACACCCGCGGCAGCAACTACACCGACCTGACCACGGCTATCGCCAACCTCATCAGCCCCTAGGCAGCCGCCGCAAAAACAAGGAGGCGCCGGGCACCCAAGCCGGCGCTATTCGATTTTTGCGCACCGCTTTTGCTATCCTCCCCCTCCTTAACCACACCCGCCCGGCCCCAACCAGGCCAACCGGGCCGCCCATCAAGGAATCCGCTATGCCACGCAGTATGACCGGCTTTGCCCGCCGCGAAGCCAAACTCCCCTGGGGCACCGCCGTCTGGGAAATCCGCAGCGTCAACCATCGCTACCTGGAACCCAGCTTCCGCCTGCCAGAAGACTTCCGCGATATAGAACCCAACCTGCGCGACGCCATGCGCAAAGCCCTGCAGCGGGGCAAGGTGGAAGCCAGCCTCAGCATCCAATGGGAGCAGGGCGGCGACAGCGAACTGGGCATCAACCTCGACAAGGTCGGCCAGCTCACCAAAGCCGCCCAGCAAATCCACGGCCTGCTGGGCGCCCTTGCCGCGCCGGTCAACGCCCTGGACATTTTGCGCTGGCCAGGCGTCATCCAAAAACAGGAGCTCGACCGCGAAGCCCTGCAAGCCGATGTACTCAAACTCTTCGACAGCGCCCTCGAAGGGCTCATAGAACACCGTGCGCGCGAAGGCGCCGAGCTGGAGCAACTGATCCTGGCGCGGCTCGACAGCGTTTCCACCCAGGTGGCCAACGTGCGCGCCCGCATGCCGGAAATCCTCGCCGCCCAGCGCGAAAAACTGCACACCAAACTCGCCGCCCTGCAAGTGGAACTAGACCCGGAACGATTGGAACAGGAAATTGTGCTGCTCGCCCAAAAAGCCGACGTCGACGAAGAACTGGACCGCCTCGACACCCACGTTATCGAAGTCAAACGCAGCCTAAAACAAACCGACTCCTTAGGCCGCCGCTTAGATTTTTTAATGCAGGAACTCAACCGCGAAGCCAATACGCTCTCATCAAAAAGTATTGTGAGCGACACAACCCAAGCGGCAGTGGAATTGAAAGTGTTGATTGAGCAGATGCGGGAGCAGATTCAGAATATTGAATAAGCTACGAACAATGCATTTGAACTTAACTTTCTTTGCCTTGGGATGCACCACTAACTCAAGGCAACAAACAAAACTCTATACTTGAGTTTAAGTAAATACTCCAGGCTTAAACATATGAGCTGTGACAGCCATAAAGCCCTATACTCTAGGCTCAAAAGTGACTATTTTGTGCTTTTCTGGTATAAGGGCGCCTAGTTATCAAATGATGGAGATAGGGGGAGACGCAAATGTATGTAACAACTGCACTGGATGTTGCTAACGCGCTGATTGCCAAATCTCATTCTGTAAGTAGTCCCATTAGCCATATGAAGCTCCAAAAGCTTGTTTATTTTGCTTTCGGTTGGTACGGAGCCATCACTAAACAAAATCTTTTTGAGGATGAAATTCAAGCCTGGAAGTTTGGCCCAGTTGTGCCAGATTTATATCACCGGTTTAAATTGTACTACCTCAACCCAATTCCTCTTAATCACTTTTTCGCTTCTGGTAGCCGTTTAAACCCAGAACTACTACCTCTTATAAATAAAATTTGGGAGGTATATGGGCATTTCAGCGCTGAGGAATTAGTGAATAAAACGCATGAAGTTGGCACTCCGTGGCACCAAGCATGGTTCTCTCCACACAATAGCTACGGTTCAAGTAATATCGCAATCGATAAAGCTTCTATCCGCCAGCATTTTGAACAACTTCTTGCTAACTAATTAATGTCGCTCGAAGATTTCTCCAAAATCCGAGATGAGGCTTCCTCAAGCTCAACTACTAAAGAACACAAACAGCGTGATTCAGTTGACTCGCCATTACAGCGAGTTTACGAAAAAAGAATTGTAATTTTTACCGATATACTCGGGTTTCGAAATATCGTTCAACGATCTTCGGAGTATTTCTCTGCTGCTGTCACCATTGATCCTTATCAAAAAGAGTTAGATTTAGCAGATAGAATTCGGGACGCCTTACAATTAAACATTGATGTTTATATAGAAGCCTTTAAGAATCAATTTAATCCAGACCTAGCTGCCTCTGATCTCGACTTACGCGTTTCCGCATTTTCTGACAGCGTAATACTGTCAGTTCCAGACAATTCAATAAATTTCTCGTTGGCACTTTTCGCCCTCTCCTTCATGGTCAGAGATTTATTGCGTAATGGGTTCTTATGCAGGGGCGGTATAGCTTTTGGTGAGGTACACCATGCAAGACAAGACAATAGCTCGGGGCTACTTACTCTAGATCGTGTATTTGGGCCCGCATTTATAAAGGCGTACGACCTAGAAAGTCAGCACGCAGGTCATGCAAGAATCATAACTTGCAATGCAACATGGAAGAAAATTCAAGAGTGGGGAAAAATTACGGAATGCAATTATTGTCGCTACATCAAAGACAACATTATTAAAGAGTCTGACGGCCCAGCAAAAGTTGATATTCTTGCTCACTACAGATCAAAGATTGATGATTTTGAGAGCATTAGAAATGAATTAACTTCAATACAAGAGCGGATAGAAAGCGTAATCCACTCCTACGTAGAAAGCCCTAAAGTTTTCACCAAGCTTTCCAAGTTCGCCAAAGAGTTTAATGAATTACTAACAGAGTTGAAGCAGGATAGCCTACATATCAATACGGATGGCTGGCGATAGCGCTATCTGCCAGGGCTTTTTTTTGCTCCCGAATCAAAACAGCAGCTAGGCCGGGCAGACTTAAAATTGCTAAGGAAGCACGCAAATTAAGGCTGTTGCGTCACCCCAGTTGCCGCTCATATTCAGCCAAAATCCGCGCGCGGCAGACTTCCAGGATTTCGTCCGCCAAGGGG
>CAMLRI010000048.1 GCA_946482385.1 uncultured Cellvibrio sp. | reverse complement strand
CGCAGGACACGCCGTGAATACATCCCTGTAGGCTCGAGGTCGGCATCCATGCCTCTCTCGGTCCTGCGAGTAAGGGAATTCTTTCCTTGCGGAGTTGATCTTGTGCTTGATGGCTTGTTAAGCAGTTTCCCGCGAGCGGCGCATATCTATCACATAGGTTTTGGTGATGCGGTCGTGCAGCAGCTTATCGCCCATCATGGCATTGATGGCCAGGGTGATGTAGTTCAGCGGCAGGCTTAGGGTGAACACCAGGCTGCGCCAAAAACCCTGCCAGTAACTCATGCGCTCAAAATTCCGGTTGGTGGCTACCAGCCCCATCACTAATTTGCCCAGGGTGGCTTGGGTGCTGGAACACTCGCACAACCAAAAATAGAAAAAGCCCAGCACCATGGCCAAGATCACAGCTATAGAGCCAGCGTTACCAGGCTCGGTATTTTGGGCGCTGCTCAGGTCGCCGGCGATGAGGGCACCAATCAGCAGCATTCCCAAACCGTCAATCACCAGTGCCAGAAAACGCTTCATTTGGCTGGCGTAGTAGAGGGTTTGCGGTTGGGCGATGCTGTGCACCTGCTTCACCTGTTTGCCGCCGCGCAAACCTTCCAGCGCACTGCGCTCCGCTTGCAGCGGCTCATAGTTGCTGATTTGATCGAGCAGGGGGGCACAGCTTGCTTCATCCAAAAAACGGTAGATGTGATAGCGGTTGGGCGTCCAGTTAAAAATACTGTCGAGATAGCTGAGCACCCGTCGCCCCACCAGGGCCATAGGGCGGTTGGCGTATTCGGCGTTGTACTCCTGAATCACTTGCAAAATCCCCAGGCCCAAACGCCAGTTGAACTGGTCGTCGAGGATAAAGGGCGAGCGCATTAAAAATTCCCAAGCCTCGGGTTCGTGAAAATCGCTGTTGGTCGCCAGCAGCGCCTGCGCCTGGGCAATGAGCTTTTCCCCTTCGACTTGATAAGGGTTAATGGTTTCACTTGGGCTTGTTTCTGTCGCCGGCGTTTCTAGCGGAGCTGAGTCGGGGCAAGTTGCGTTGATCTGATCCGCTTCGATCGGGTTTGCGTCGCTGTGGTTCGCTAATAATTCATCCGCAGGATTTGCTTCTGCAGCTAAGACTGCCTCCGTCTCTGGCGCGGCAGCCTCACTGGCCTGCTGCGCTTGGTATTGCTGATAGGCGGCGTAATCCAATGCCGCCTTGTAGGCATGGTGCAGCTGCTGGAAGGCCTCCGGCTGCTCGTCGGGGCGGGTTATTTTGAGTTTGCGCGCGTAGGCGCGCTTGATCTCGCGGCTGTCGCTGGTGGCTTCCAGCTCAAGCGTGTGCCAGATGTTCATTTAGAACCATTCCTCGCTATCCAGGCGCTGGAAAATATCGGCCAATTGGGCGGCTGCCTTGGCGATTTCCGGGGGATTTTGCCGCTCCAGCACCTGGTCGAAATCGGCCAGCAGCTGGGCGATTTGCTGGCGCTTGTCGCCCAGGCTGGATTCGTAAAGCCGCTCGCCGCGGGCAATCAGGGCGCGGTTGCTCTCCTGGTCGCGGGGGTGGAATTTAAGTGCCGCGAGTTTTTGCCGCGATTTTTCAATTTCTTCCGGGCTAAGGGCGCCAGGGGCGTGCTCGATAACCTTGTTGATGGTTTTGCCGGTGGAAATCACGGTCACATCCACTTCCAACAGGCCGTTCATATCGTAGGAATAGCGCACATCCACACCCTCCTTGCCGGCGGGCGCCTTGGGCACATCTATAGAAACCTTGCCGAGGAACACGTTTTTGCTCACCAGACGGTTTTCGCCCTGGTAGATGCCCACACTGAGCTGGGTTTGGTTATCGTGCACGGTGACCAGGCGCTTGGTGATGCTGATGGGCACCACTGAGTTGCGCTCGATAATGGGCAGGAAGTAGCCGCCCTGGTTGGTGTTTTCGTTAACCACATCTGTACCCAGGGTGTAGGGGCAGACATCGGTGAGCACTATGTCGTTGAGGGCCTGGTCTTTGGCTTTTAAACCCGCCTGGATGGCGGCGCCCATGGCGATGGCGCAATCCGGGTCCAGGTGGCAGGAGGGCAGGCGGCCAAACATGCGGCCAATCATGGCGCGGAAGATCCCCATGCGGGTGGCGCCGCCCACCAGCACCACATCGTCTATGGCTTGCGGCGCCATATTGGCATCGCTAAGGGCGCGCTCTATGGGGCGCTTGGCGCGCAGCAGCAGGGGGGTGACCACCTTGGTAAACCAGTCCTCGCTGGGTTGGAAGTAAATATCCTTGCCGGCGACACTGAGTTGGATGGGGTTGAGTTCCTTGCTGCTGATGCGGCGCTTGGCGGTCTCCATTTGCATCAGCAACTGGTTGAGCTGGCTGGGGCTGAGATCCTGGCGGCTGAGGCTGTGTTGGTTGAGAAGGTCGTCGACCATGGCGTCGACAAAATCTTCGCCGCCGAGGAAGTTGTCACCGGCGCTGGCGTGTACTTCCATCACCCCTTCAAAAAACTCCAGTATGGATACGTCGAAGGTGCCGCCACCCATATCCAGGATCAGGAAGGTGCCCTCCTGTTTTTCGTGCAGGCCGTAGGCGATGGCGGCGGCAGTGGGTTCGTTGATCAGCCGCTCCACCTTAAACCCGGCCAGCTCGCCGGCCATTTTGGTGGCGTGGCGCTGGTTGTCGTTGAAGTAGGCGGGCACACTGATGACCGCTTCGGTAACTGGCTCGCCCAAATAGGCTTCGGCGTCTTCTTTGAGGGAGCGCAGTACGATCGCGGATAGCTCGGTGGCGGTGAAATAGCGCTTGCCGATGTTGATTTTGTGCTCGGTGCCCATCAGCCGCTTGAATACCGCCACGGTTTTGTCGCTGTGGCTGATCAGCCGCTCTTTGGCGACCCGCCCCACGCTCAGGTTGCCGGCATCATCCAGGCCCACTACCGAGGGCGTGAGGTAGTCCCCCAACCGGTTGGGGATCAGCTTGACGCCCTCGGGTGTCCATATGCCGCAGCTGCTGTTGGTGGTGCCTAGGTCTATGCCAATGATTGCCATGATGTCGTCCTGATTATACGGTGCCTGCCCCGCCAATTATCGGCAGCGGGTGCAAGGGGAAAAGAGTCGGGATTTAAGCGGGTTTGGGGCTAAAAGTCCATGCTGGCGCAACGCTTAAATCTGCCTTGGTGCTTGATCCCCAAGCCAGTCTGCCTATACTCAGGAAAGCTTTTTTGGTGTTGATCCTGGTGGGCAAAAAATGCGCGTTTTTGCCGCCATTGAGCGCTGTTAGAGCGCAAGTTTCGGGGGATGTTGCGTGAATATTATTATCGGTTTGGTGGTGTTGTTCGGCTGTATGCTGGGCGGTTTTATGATGCATGGCGGCAACCCGCTATCCCTGTGGCAGCCGAGTGAGATCATTATTATTTGCGGTGCCTCCTTTGGTGCCATGATTATCGCCAATCCACTTTCGGTCACCATAGGCGTTATCAAATCGGCTGGCGCCTTGATGACTCCCTCCAAATTCAATAAAGCCCTGTTCCTGGAACTGCTCACCCTGTTGTACGACATCCTCAACAAAACCCGCCGCGAGGGTTTGATGGCCATTGAAGGGGATATTGATGAGCCGGAATCCAGCCCGATTTTTGCCAACTACCCGGATCTGTTAAAAGACCATCACATCATTGAATTTATCTGCGATTACCTGCGCATTATGGTGGCGGGCAATATGGCGCCGCACGAGCTGGAATCCTTAATGGAGCAGGAGCTGGATGGTCATCACCAAGAGGCTGGCCTGGTACCCGGGGCGATTCAAAACGCCGCCGACGGCCTACCCGGTTTCGGTATTGTGGCGGCGGTGCTGGGGGTGGTAATCACCATGGGCAAAATTGGTGGGCCACCGGCCGAGTTGGGTTTATCGGTTGCGGCGGCACTGGTGGGAACCCTGCTGGGTATTTTGATGGCCTATGGTTTTATCGGCCCCTTTGCCAGTTACCTCAACCACAAGCTGCGCGACGAAGCCCGCGCCTACGAATGCATCAAGGCGGTATTGGTGGCATCCATGAACGGTGTGCCGCCCCAGGTAGCCGTGGAGTTTGGCCGCAAGGTATTGTTCCACTCAGTGCGCCCCAGCTTTTCCGAGCTGGAAGAACAATATCGCGCGAGCAAAAAATAAGGTTGATCCAGCATGGAAAAGAGCAGTAATCAACCGATCATCATCAAAAAGAAAAGGGCCACGGCCACGGCCACCACGGCGGTTCCTGGAAGGTGGCGCTGGCAGACTTTATGACAGCCATGATGGCCTTCTTTTTGTTGATGTGGTTGCTGGGTAGCACCTCAAAAGAAGAGAAGCGCGCTATCTCCAATTACTTTCAGGACCCAGGCAGCGCCTATGTGGTAGGCGAGGGTGGGGCAGACTTGGGCATTATCGACCAGGAGCGCCCGTTACAGCAGGCCGACGAAACCGAATCAACCAACGAACAGGAACTGGTTGACAAGCAGCAGGAAGTTACCGAAGAGCAAGTCAAGCGGGAAATGGAAAAACTCGAAAAAGAACAATTGGAGGAATTGAAAAAACAACTGGAACAAGAAATTAACGATTTGGATTCTGTGTTCCAGCAAATCAAAGACCAAATACTCATTGACTTTACCGCCCTGGGCCTGCGCATCCAAATTGTCGATAAAGAGCAGCGCCCCATGTTCGATGTGGGCAGCGCCAACCTTAAGCCCTACTCCAAAGACGTGCTCCATGCCTTGGCGCCGATTCTCGATAAGGTGCAAAACAAAATCAGCGTTACTGGCCACACAGATTCCACCCCCTATGGTGCTGGTGCCACCTACACCAACTGGGAACTATCGGCCGACCGCGCCAACGCTGCCAGGCGTGCGCTGCTGGAGGGCACCTACCCGGAAGCCAAGGTGGCCACTGTGCAGGGAATGGGATCGGCAGCACCTTTTTTGGTGGATAAACCTTTTGAACCAATCAATCGCCGCATCGCTATTATCGTGCTGAAAAAAGCCGTGGCCGATGCCCTGGGTTCAGGTGTAGGTTTAAGTAGCGACCAGTTGTTAAAAATGCCACTGGATTCTGCGACACCGGCGGAGTCACCTGCACCTAAAGAGCAGTTTATGTCGCCGCGCGAAATTGATGATGTGATTGATAGCGGCAACCCCTAGATATTCTGCTCCTCAAAAAAATAAACCCGGCTTAGGTCGGGTTTATTTTTTTACGCAATAGGATAAAAACTATTCATAGGCTATTCAGAGACGCGGGCCTAGGCTGGTTGCAACGAGTCAGTGATTAGCGGCTTGTGTTGATCCATCCCGATTGCTGTTGTGAATCCCCCTGCGTTGATAAGGAGCTACCCATGAAGCATTTAATAAGCATCAAATCTATTGCGCTCTGGTTGTTTGTCGGCCTTTCACTGCCCGCTTGGTCGGCAACCGATATGTTTATCAAAATTGGCGATATCAAAGGCGAAAGCAAACTGGTGGCCTGCCCGGGCGGTGTGTGTGAATTGGGCGATTTGGCTGCCGGCGAATACAAGCTGCAAGTTACCGATGAAAAAGGCACAGCCCTGGATAAACGCGTGGTGTTACATCAACTGGCCGCCCCCAGCACCCGCGAAGCGGGTTCCGGTTTGGCCACCGGCAAACGCCAACACAAACCCCTGCGCATGACCAATACCAGCGCCGACGCCCTGCGTGAATTCAGCCTTAAACTGGATGCCGATGAAACGGCCGTTACCGTGCAAATTAAAGATATTTCGGCGCTGCGCAACGACAAATCGGACAAAGCGGACAAAGCGGTAGATGCCATTAACCACAATTCCACCAGGTCTAATAAAACCAGTAACTAATAAGCCTAATATTGTTTATGCACTAAAAACCGGCCGCAGCGCCGGTTTTTTTATTAATGACGAAAATCACTGGGTTTACCACCGCTATCGGCTAGACTCTGCCCCAGTGTTACACCCGTGACACCAACCAAAACAGGAGATAGCCATGCTGTACGATTTAACTGTGGTGCAATTCAGCAAAATGCTCAACAACCTCAGCGCCATACTCGACAAGGGCGCAGCCCACGCCGACGCCAAAAAATTTGATGTGGGTGTGTTATTGAATGCGCGCCTGGCGCCCGACCAGTTCAACCTGATTCGCCAGGTGCAAATTGCCTGCGATACCGCCAAGTTGGGTGTGGCGCGTCTTACCGGCAAAACCGAAACAGTGCCTGTGCACCCGGATACCGAAACAACCCTGCCGGAATTAAAAGCGCGTATCCAATCGGTGCTGGAATACCTGGCCCAGTTTTCTCCCAGCGATTTTGCCGATGCGGCCGAGCGCAATATCACCCAGCCGCGCTGGGAGGGAAAATATTTAACCGGTTATGAATTCGCAATTCAGCATGCCATTCCCAACCTGTATTTCCACGTTACTACTGCCTATTCGATTTTGCGCCACAATGGTGTGGATATTGGCAAGAAGGATTATCTGGGTGCTATGCCCTATAAGTCTTAAGCATCAATACCAAACAGGCTGCGCAGCACATAGCCGGCAATAAACGCTAGCGATGCAGCTGCGCCGCCGGTGAGCAGGGTTTTAAAGCCCGAGCGAATTACCGGCTTGGCAAACACCAGGCTTTTTAGCGCGCCTATGCTAAAAAACATTAACCCCGCCAGGCTGCCGCTGATAATAAATTGGCTGTGCAGCTCCAGCTGGCTAAATAAAAACGGCAATAGTGGAACTGCCCCTACCAAGATAAAAGCACCAAAGGTGGCGGCGGCCGATAAGTAGGGGTTTAGCCCCGAGGTTTGCACGCCGTATTCTTCCGTGAGCATGGTTTCAATCCAGAGCGCCCGGTCTTTGCAAATGGTGTCTACCACTGCTTCAAGCACTTCACCGCTAAAACCTTTGTTGGCATAAATCTGGCGGATTTCCTCGCGCTCGCCCTCGGGGAAGCGCTCTATATGTTCCTGCTCAATCAAGCGAATGCGCTCGGCAAATTCCTGTTGCGATTTCACCGCCTCGTAGTTGCTCACTGCCATGCTAAAACCATCGGCCAGCAAATTGGCTACGCCTAAAATCAGCGCCACACTGGCCGAAAACCCCGCGCCCGCCGCACCGGATACCACCGCAAAGGTGGTAACGCAGCCATCAATGCCGCCCAGCACTGCATCGGGAATCACATTGGGTTTGGCTGTTTGCTGTAAGCGCAAGCGAATTTGTTCCGGGCTGTGTTGCTGCACATGGTCGTCGTGGGATGTTTTCATAATGGCTGGTTTGGTGTGGCCGCAGTGTGTGGATGAAACCTGAAAATTACACATCCGCCGTAGCTGTATAGCCGCGGCGGATGTGTGCTTACCTTGAGTTTATAAAATTACAGCGCTTTAGCCATTTTTGCTTTGCGCACCAGTTGCACAAACTCGGTTCTATAGCCGTAATCATCGCGGCCTTTGTTGGCTTGCGCCAATTCGATCACTTTATCGTAGGTGAAATCGCCAGAGTATTTGCTGCCTTTTAACAGCTGGGCAAAACCGGCAACGGCGGTGGCGAAATTGGCCTCTTGTTGCAGGGCAGCGCTGGCATTGCTGTTTCTAACAATTAATTGCTCCAGCGCTTGGGATTTATCCTGGTTGGGCAGTTTGTAGCGCAGGCGCACCAGGCCGTATTCGTTGTTGGCTGGTTTTTTTATCTGGCTATCGGTTTGGTAGCGGCCTGTTTCCAGCAGTGCAGAATCTGCCCCCACAGGTGTAATTTCGTAAATGGCGGTAACCCTTTGGCCAGAGCCAACTTCGCCGGCGTCGACTTTATCGTTGGCAAAATCTTCGCGGTTGAGGGCGCGGGTTTCGTAGCCGAGCAGGCGATATTCCGCCACTGTGGCCGGGTTGAATTCCACCTGGATTTTCACATCCTTGGCGATAGGGAAGAGGCTGGAGGTAGCTTCGGTGACCAGCACTTTTTGCGCTTCGCTAAGGGTGTCTATATAAGCGGCGGTGCCATTGCCATTTTGCGCCAGGGTTTGCATAAGCGCGTCCTGGTAATTGCCTTGGCCAAAACCCAGCACCGATAAATAAATGCCTTTTTCGCGTTTGCGCTCAACGAAATCCTGCAGGTTGTCGTCGCCGGTTTCGCCCACATTAAAATCGCCGTCGGTGGCGAGGATAATGCGGTTAACGCCCTTGGGATTAAAGTTAGCCTCCGCCATTTGGTAGGCGAGCGCCAGGCCTTCACCGCCGGCGGTGCTGCCGCCGGCTTGCAAATTGGTTAGCGCCGCCAGGATTTTGCTTTTCTCTTTGGCGGGCGTAGGTTCCAGCACAGCGCCAGCGGCACCGGCGTAAACCACTATGGCCACAGTGTCGTCGGGCTTGAGGTTGCTGAGCAGCAATTCCATGGATTGTTTCACCAGGGGCAATTTGCTCGGTTCATCCATGGAGCCAGACACATCCAGCAAAAATACCAGGTTGGATTGTGGTATTTCACTGGCCGGTAATTGATACCCCTGGATACCAATGTGCAGCAGTTTGTTGCCTGTTTTCCAGGGGGAGTCCATCACCGTGATGCTGGTGGTGAAGGGCGCTTCTTTGCTGCGCGGTTGCGGGTATTGGTAGTCGAAATAATTCACCATTTCTTCCAGGCGCACCGCATCCTTGGGTGGCAATTGGCCCTCGTTCAACAGGCGGCGCACAAAACTGTAGGCGGCGGTGTCCACGTCTATAGAGAAAGTAGAAAACGGATTTTCCGCAGTGGCGATCACCGGGCTTTCCTCAACATCGCTAAAACGGTCGCGGTATTCCTTGCCCCTGTGGTTGGGGAAATCGGCTGGGGGCAAGGTTGCAGGTGCGGCCATATCCGCCATTGGCGCCGTGGCCGCAACCTGCGGCATGGCGGCACTGGGCATTGCCATTTTGCGTTCGGCCATGGTGTAGGCTTCTTGCTCGCGTTGGGTTTTTGCCAGCTCCTGGCGGTAGCCGGTCACTACTACTTCTTCCACGCTTTCGGGTTGTTGTGTTTGCGGGCTGCGCATATCGGCCAGGGGCAGAGTGATTGATGCATCCTTGCTACTGGCCTTGTCGACGCTATTAAAACTGCTCAGTTGGTATTGCAATAAAGTCAGGCCGGCAACTACCGCCAAACTGGAGGCGGCTATGCCGG
>CAMLRI010000047.1 GCA_946482385.1 uncultured Cellvibrio sp. | reverse complement strand
TATTCTCATAGTTTCACCCCCTAGCCCCTAGCCCCTAGCCCCTAGCCCCTAGCCCCTAGCCCCTAGCCCCTAGCCCTCCCCAACCATTTTCTCCTTGACCAAAATCAAACAATTCTGTAATTTCAGAAAATACTGAAAATTCAGGAATTGCACCATGTCCATCACCCTCACCCCCATGATCCAATCCTGCGTCCTTCACTTTGGTGAAATGGGCAGCCGCTGGGGCATTAACCGCACCGTCGGCCAAATGTATGCCCTGCTGGTGCTCAGCCAGGAACCTCTGTGTGCCGATGATATTACCGAAGCACTGGGTATCTCCCGCTCCAATGTCAGCATGGGCTTAAAGGAACTGATGTCCTGGGAACTGGTGAAGTTGCAACATCGCCCCGGCGAGCGCAAAGAGTTTTACAGCGCACCGGGGGATATGTGGGATATCGCCAAAACCCTGATTGAACAGAGGCGCAAACGGGAAATGGACCCTACCCTCACCGCGCTGCGCAATTTGCTGCTGGAAAAACCCGCCAATGCTGAAGAGCAATACGCCCAGGAGCGCATGCGCGAAATGCACGAGCTGATTGACATGATCACGCTATGGACCACCGAAATACAGCGGTTGGATGCCGCGCAACTGAACAAGCTACTCAAACTGGGCAGCAGCCTGGGCAAGGTGTTGGATATGAAAGACCGTTTGCTGGGCAGCGGCAAAAAAGAATCCGCGCGCTAACCAACACCACAGATTTATTCCGCTCCACCGTTTATTGATCGCCACCACACGGGTGGCAAGGCCTGGCTTTGCCTGAAATTTATCGAGGTGTAACATGCTGGAAACCCTGATGCTCTCGCGCATCCAATTCGCCGCCAATATTTCCTTCCATATTTTATTTCCCTCCATCTCCATCGCACTCTGCTGGTTCCTGGTGTATTTCAAACTGCGCCACACTGGCGGCGACGATGTGTGGATGCGCGCCTACCGTTTTTGGGTAAAAGTATTTGCCCTGACTTTCGCCCTGGGCGTGGTCAGCGGCATCACCATGAGTTTTCAATTCGGCACCAACTGGCCGGGTTACATGGAAACTGTGGGCAATATTGCCGGGCCCTTATTGGGCTATGAGGTATTAACCGCCTTTTTTCTGGAGGCAACCTTTTTAGGCATTATGTTGTTTGGCATTAACCGCGTATCCAACCGCATGCACACACTCGCCACCCTGTTAGTGGCTATAGGCACCAGCATGTCGGCCTTTTGGATTATTGCGCTCAACAGCTGGATGCAAACCCCCACCGGTTTTGAAATGCGCGATGGCGTGGCCTACCCCACAGATTGGCTGGCAATTATCTTTAATCCCTCCATGCCTTATCGCCTGGCCCATATGCTGATTGCCTCGGGGCTAACGGCAGCCTTTTTAATGGCTGGCTTGTCGGCGTATCGCATCCTGCAGGGCGATCACAAACCGGCGCCGCGCCTCGCACTCAAAACCGCTGTCATCGCCGCTGCGTTATTAATTCCGCTGCAAATTTTTCTCGGCGATTTGCACGGCCTTAACTCCCTCAAATACCAACCGGCAAAAATCGCCGCCGTGGAAGCGGTGTGGCACACAGAAAAAGGCGCGCCCCTGGTGCTGTTTGCCATTCCCGATAAAGCGACACAAAGCAATCATTTCGCTATCGAAATCCCCAAACTCGCCAGCCTGATTCTCACCCACAACGCGGATGGCGAAATAAAAGGCATCAATGAATTTGCCGATGCCCACCCGCCGGTTGCCCCGCTGTTTTACGGTTTCCGCATTATGGTTGGCGTAGGCATGCTGATGCTGATGGTGGCCTGGTGGGGCTGCTGGAACTACTGGAAAAAACGCGAGCCATCGCCACTGCTGCTTAAAATTTTAGTTGGCATGACCTTCTCCGGTTGGATCGCTACACTCGCCGGCTGGTATGTGACGGAAATCGGCCGCCAGCCCTGGCTGGTAACCGGTGTGCTCACCACCGCCGATGCCGTTACCAAAACCCCGCCGAGCAATGTCGGTATTTCGCTCGCGATTTACCTCAGCCTTTATGCGGTATTGCTGGTCGCCTACATACGCACCCTGTTTGTGATGGCAAGAAAAGCCGTGCTGGTCGACCGTCCCGAAGAAATCCAAACCCTGCAAGACCAGCTGTTAGCTAATAACACCGAGGAGACCCGCCATGCATGAATTAACACAAGTCAGCGGCCAGGCATTTTGGCTGCCCGTGATTTTTATTGGCTTAATGGGGCTGGCCTTTTTTATCTACGCCATTCTCGATGGTTATGATTTGGGCGTAGGCATTTTATTGCCCGCCAACTCAGAGTCGCAGCGCGACACCATGATCGCCAGTATCGGCCCCTTTTGGGATGCCAACGAAACCTGGCTGGTGCTAGGTATTGGCATTTTGCTGATTGCATTTCCCAGCGCCCACAGCGTGATTTTATTTCACCTATACCTACCGGTTACGCTGATGCTGGCAGGGTTGATTTTGCGCGGCGTCGCCTTCGACTTCCGCGCTAAAGCGCCCGCCGATCATAAAAATTTATGGGACAAGGTCTTTAAAGCCGGCTCGCTGCTCGCCAGCCTAGCGCAAGGTTATATGCTCGGCCTTTATGTGATGGGTTTTGAACAAGGCTGGGCGGCCCACGCCTTTGCTGCACTCAGCGCCATTTGCGTAACCGCAGGCTACACCTTTATTGGTGCCGCCTGGCTGGTGATGAAAACCGAAGGCGAATTGCAGGCGCGCGCCGCCCGCTGGACGCGCTATTGCGCCTGGTTAATGGGACTGGGGTTAGTGGCCGTTTCTATTGTCAACCCGCTGGTAAGCGATAGCATTTACCAAAAATGGTTTGGCAACCCGCTGGTGATTTTGCTGATGGTTATTCCGGTGTTTTGTTTTGTGTTGCTGTTTATCGTCGACCTTTACCTGCGCCGCTTTCCCTATAGCAATGATCTAGGCTGCTGGATTCCCTTTGCCGCCGCCGCCCTGGTTTTCCTGTTGAGTTTTATCGGCCTGGCCTACAGCTTCTTCCCCTATGTAGTACCCGGCAAACTCGACATCTGGCAAGCCGCCAGCGCCCCGGAATCGCTGCAATTTATTTTGTACGGCGCCGCAGTAGTACTGCCAACCATTATTCTGTACACCATTTTTTCTTATCGCGTGTTTTGGGGCAAGGCGACGCAGTTGAAGTATTACTAAATCCTGCCGGGTGATTGCGGCAACGCAATCACCTTTTTATTACTCACCTCATTATTGCTCACTTCACTTTTTCGCCTAAGTACGCAATCTCTTCCGCAATAGGGTTTATCATCCCTATGCCACCAACCCCAACCACTGGGCTGTACGTTTAATCCGCCGCAACAGAAAAAATTCCAGCGCCAGTAATGCCAACAAGGATATCCCCATCAGGGGCAAGAGCAGTGCCAGGGTAAAGGTGATGGCCACTACTCCCACCCCGGCGCGGGTTGGCAGTGGCGGGGGTGCGCCCAAGGTGCCATGGGGTTTGCGTTTGCGCCACATAATAAAACCGCTGATGCAGATGAAAATTAAGCCTGCGCAGGTGAGCAAGCCCAACACCAGATTAAACACACCAAACAATTGCCCCTCATGAGCGGCAACACCAATACCTATAACGCGGTCGAGTAATTTTTTATCGGCAAAGGTATTTTGTTTTTCGATATGGCCATCGCTGCGAATCCAGGCATCGGCACGCAACGGGCGGTTGGCACTTTGCGATGAAGCCTTCCATAGTTGATGATGCGCATTGGCCACACTTAACTCCACCGGCGGTGCCAACCTTAACTGCCCCGCAGCCGCCACCACTTCCGGGGTTAAATTAAAAACATCGCTGGCCTGGGCGCGCCAGTGTTGGTGTTCCTGGGCCCTGCCCTGGCTCCAGTCCTGTTGCGCGGAAAAATCCAGGGCGCGTACTTCTTTTAAGGCGCCACCCCATACCAGGGCCCATGGCAGGCCGGTGATTAATAAAAATAATGCCAATGACGAAAGCCAAATGCCGATAACCGCGTGCAGGTCGCGCCAAAAAGTGCGGCTGCCTTGGCGCAAGCGTGGGTAGATAACACCGGCCATACCGCTAGCCGTGCGCGGCCACCACAAATACACGCCGGTTATGATTAACACTATGGCCCAACAAGCGGCCAATTCCACCAAAATGGAACCCCCATTGCCCAGCAATAATTCACCGTGAATGGTTTTAACGATATTCATGAGTTTATTGCTGCTGGCCTGCTTATCTATAACATCGCCCGTGTAGGGATTTACATACACCTGCCACAGCTGCTCGGCTTGTACATTGATTTGCACAGCTTCATCTGCAGCTTGCGGCAGGCGATAGCTGAGCAATTTACCGCCGGGCACCTCAGCCAGGGCGGCGGCAATTTGCTGATTGGGCGATAGCAATGGCTGGCCGGTTGATAAACCATGGTAGGCAGATTCTTGCCATGGTTCGTAATAGGGTTTGAATAAATAAATAGCCCCGGTGAGCGACAATATAATCACCAAGGGAATACAAAAAATGCCGGCATAAAAATGCCAGCGCCAGATGGTTCGGTAGAGAGATTTATAATTTTGCATAGCAGTGATACCCCGCTTGTTGACCGGAAATGGTTTTGAAAACGCGTAAACCCATCCCTGGGGCTCCCTCAAAAAATCCCTTTTTTGAGGGTTTCAAAACCATTTCCGGCCAACAAGCTCACTTAATCGTTTATTTCCACTATTAGTACTGGTAAGACAACCCCACAAAAACCGTTCTGCGCGGCCAGGGGTGGGCGACGAAATTTAATTCGTCGCTGATATTGTCGACCCCCAAGCTTAGCTCCAAATTGTTATTCAGATCGTAGGTGGTTTTGGCGCCCCACAGGGTATAACCATCCTGTGCCCCCATCACATTTTCGGCAGTATCGTCATTTTGCAAGCGACCAAAACTTTTAGCGGCGTATTGCAGGCTGGTGCTGACATCCCACTTATCGCTGGCGTGATAGGTAAGCATCAGATTACTGCGCCAGCGCGGCATGCGCGGGTAGTCATTGCCCTCCAAAGACACACTGGCATTTTCACCTTCTGCCGTAGTGTTATCTTCAATAATTGACTTGGTATAGGCCAGATTAAAACGGATATCCAATTCGGGTAATACCAGGCCGATGTAATTCAGCACCAGTTCCACACCATCGGTTTGCACCTCGTCCACGGCCATAAAAGTAGTTACCAGGGTGGCATAATTCGTTTGCGATTCAATCGCATCCTCAATGGTTTCACTGAATAGGTTGATGCGGGCATAGCCGGATGAAAATTGTTTTTCCAGCATCAGGTTGTGATGCAATCCATTTTCCGGGTTTAAATCCGGGCGAGGTATTGTCGTATTGGAATAAGACTGGCTTTGGCTAAATAACTCTTCCACGATAGGAAAGCGATAAGCGCGCGCTAGCGAATAGCGCAACAGCCATTGCTCAACGGGGGTAAAGCCTAGCGAAAATTTAGGGGAAAATTGCTTGCTGGAATTGTCATCCACCGCCACCAATAGATTGGGCACAGCGCTGCGGGTGAAGTAGCCGTTTTGGCTTTGCCAGTGTTCATAGCGACCACCCAAGGCCATGTCCCAGCGCGGATTTATATCCCAGTTCATTTGTACAAAGGCGGCATTGATGGCGGTTTCGCCGCCGCTGCGGCTGGTGTATGCCGCATTATCGCCGCGAGCCCAATTGTCGGAACTGTATTGATCCAAATGCAATTCGTAAGCTTCGCGGCGCAAACCGGCAATCCACTCCATACCATCCAGGCCAACGTCATTTAGCACCAACTTGGCATCAAAGGTTTGCCAGCCGGTATCGTCATAATCGGTCGTTTGGCCGCTGCCGTTAAATAAAGGATCTTGCGGGTTGCGGCTGGAAGCGCGGCTGTTGTCTTTTACAATTCGAAAATCGCTGATATTGGTTTCCAGCTGTATTTGCTCACTCAACTGGCCCTTAACCCGCCAGCCGACAGACAAACTTTGGCGATCCAACTCGCTGACGCCCAAGCGGCCAGCTGGTACATTCATGCCAATGCCATCTTGCACAAAATTGCCCGACCATAGAGTGTCGCCATCCGTATCGCGCAAATAACTGTTGGGCGAATCGCGCAAGGTGTTGCGATCTTCGAAGGCGATATTCAGCAGGGTCGACCACTGCGAATTCAGGTCATAACCCATTTTTATTTTGAAGTTATCGGTAACTGCCTGTTCGATGCCAGTATCACCAAAATAATAAGCAGGCTTGCCATTCACATCCTGCTCCAGCAAAGCGCCATTGACCACCAGGGCACCATTGGCCGGCGGGGTGCGATAATCATAGTAATAGGATTGCGGCTGACTGTCGTTTTCCAAACGATTGTAAGAAAGGTACAAGCTGAGATCGCCAAACTTATCGCCCGCCGAAATAAAGGTTTTGTGGCCATTGACGCGCTCATTAAAACCATAGGCTTGCGCCTCTTGGGAAAAATAATCCAAAGCGACATGCAACTGACGCTGCTGCGGAATTGCCGTTTCAATTAACACCACGCCCCCCATGGCATTGCCGCTGTATTCAGCGGAAAAAGGGCCGTAAAGAATTTCCACTTGGGCAATTTCGCTGGCGCTCACCATGGTCCAGCGCGGTGCGCCGCTCCAGCGGGTTTGCAATAAATAATGCAGGGGCGCACCGTCGGCAAACACCATAGAGCGAGGCGTAGCAAACATATTGGAGCCGCGCATACCCAAGGTGCCATTGGAATCGCCAATGTAGCGCTTGCGAATTACCAGGCTTGGCTCGTATTTCACCAGGTCTTCGGTGGTGGTAGCGTTGATGGCGACCAAATCTTCCTGGGTGAGCAGGCTGGTGGGGTTGGTGTAATCCGCGCTAGTGCTTTTGCGCGCCTGCCCCCAGATTTTTACTTCCTCTATCGCTGGCGCCTGGTTGCGTTTTTTCGCCGCTGACTGCTCGTGCCCCTGCACCGCCAGGGCCAGGGAAACGCCCGCCACGGCCAGCAGTATTCTTGTTGGAAACAGCATCGATCGCCCTGATGATTGGTTTTTGATGCAAGGCAGATTAATGATTTTTAAAACAGGCCAACAGTGACAAATTGTCGCAGGCCATGGCTCGACCACAATCCAGAAAATAAAAAAGCCCAGCCAACTGCAGCTGGCCGGGCTTTTTGGTTAACACGGATAAATTAGTTAAGTACGAGATTATCGCGGTGGATTAATTCCTTATCGCCTTCGTAGCCCAGCAACTCAATCAACTGGCTGGTGGGCTTGCCGATAATTTTTAGCGCTTCCTCCGCGTGATAATTCACCAGGCCGCGCGCCACTTCGTGCCCCTGCAGGTCGACACAGATCACCATATCGCCGCGGGTGAAATCGCCGCGCACTTCCCTAACACCCACCGGCAATAAACTTTTGCCCTGTTCGCGCAGTACACGCACAGCGCCGTCGTCGACTACCAGGGTGCCGCGGGTTTGCAACTGGCCAGAGATCCAGCGCTTGCGCGCCGCCTGTGGCTGCTGGTCGGCCCACAAAAAAGTGCCAAGGTTTTCGCCCGCCGCAATGCGCAGCAGGGCATTTTCAATACGGCCGCCAACGATCACTGTGTCGGCACCGGAACGCGCGGCTACCCGCGCGGCACGCACCTTGGTGATCATGCCGCCACGCCCCAGGGTGCCGCCGCTGCCGCCAGCCATTTGCTCCAGGCGCGTATCGGCGGCGGCGATTTCGCTAAGCAATTGTGCATCGGGATTGCTGCGCGGGTCGCTGTCGTACATGCCTTTTTGATCGGTGAGAATCACCAGCAAATCGGCATCGAGCAAATTGGCTACCAGCGCACCCAGAGTGTCGTTGTCGCCAAAGCGAATTTCGTCAGTCACCACAGTGTCGTTTTCATTGATGACCGGCACCACATTCAAACCCACCAGGGTTTTCAGAGTGGAGCGCGCATTTAAATAGCGCTCGCGGGAGGAGAGGTCATCGTGATCCAGCAACACCTGGGCGGTGAGCAAGCCGTAGCGCTGGAATTCCACCTCGTAGGTTTGCACCAAACTCATCTGCCCAACCGCGGCAGCGGCTTGCAGCTGGTGAATTTCCGTGGGGCGCGCATTCCAGCCGAGGCGGCGCATACCCGCAGCCACCGCACCGGATGACACCAACACCAATTCAATACCGCGCAGGCGCAACTCCGCCATTTGTTTTACCCAACCGGCAATGGCCACAGCATCCAGACCCTTGCCATCGTTGGTCAGCAGGGCGCTGCCGATTTTTACCACCCAGCGCTTGGCCTGGGGAATCAGGTCGCGTTTACTCATGAACAGCGCACACTCTGTGTTATGAATTTATTAATAATTGACGTAAATGACTTTTAATAATTAACGTAAATAACTTCCACATCGTAATCATCTTCGTTGAAGTCGTCATCTTCACCCGCCGCCAAACGCGCCTGGCGACGCGCCTCGCGCAGCTCTTCAATACGCTCACGCGCTTCGGCTGCCATTTGGTTTTGACGCTCCAATTCCAATGCGCGCGCTTCGGGATTTTCGCGCTCTTCTTCCCAGATGGCTTCGAGGTGGTCCATGATTTTGCCGCTCAGCTCAGCAGTGCCTTCGCGCTGCAGGGCGGAAATACGGAAGACCGGCCCCTGCCAGTTAAGCGCTTTGACGATAGCATTGCAGCGCTCGTCTGCCTCTTCGGGGTCGAGCAAGTCGACCTTGTTTAACAGCAAC
This sequence comes from uncultured Cellvibrio sp., assembly GCA_946482385.1. The sequence goes on along the minus strand of CAMLRI010000047.1, from coordinate 406 downwards.
CAGCGATCGCGGCTCGCCAAGGTTGGACTGAACTTTTCCAACTCGTGGGCGATGACTTTTACATTTTCCACCGGATCGGATTCGTCCATTGGCGCCACATCCACTGTGTGCAGCAATAACCGGCAGCGGGTTAAGTGTTTGAGGAAGCGCACACCCAGGCCGGCACCTTCGGCGGCGCCTTCGATCAAACCGGGGATATCGGCGATGACAAAGCTGCGGTGCTGCTGCACTTTAACCACACCCAGGTTGGGCACCAGGGTAGTAAAAGGATAATCCGCCACCTTGGGCTTGGCGGAGCTGACCGCGCGGATAAAACTGGATTTACCGGCATTGGGCAAACCCAGCATGCCCACATCGGCCAGCACTTTTAATTCAAGTTTGAGGTTGCGTTTTTCGCCCTCGGTGC
>CAMLRI010000046.1 GCA_946482385.1 uncultured Cellvibrio sp. | reverse complement strand
TCTTCCGATCTGCTTGCCAGCTATCCATGGCGATAGCGCCGGTTGCCGGTTGCAGTTGCAAGTGAAATACCGGCGCCCCCAGGCTGCCGGGGTTGATGCAGGCGCGCCGCAGCAACAGCCAATCGCTATAGCGGGGCGCTGACCAATCGCTAAATTGCGAATGGCCACTAATTTGGCCGAGATAATATTGCCAGTGGCGCAGCGCGCTCGCATCGAGCCGATCCACTTCAATCGCGTCGCTTAGCAACTGCGCGCCACGCTGATGCAATTGGTGTTGCAGGCGGCGGCCAAAACCGCAGTAATCTTGGTAACTGGAATCGCCCAGCGCCAAAAGCGCCACGCGCAGATGTGCCAGCTGGCGATTCCCCAAGGGCGCCAGGCTGTTGGCAATAAAACGATTGCCGTTATCCGGCGCCTCGCCTTCGCCATAGGTACTTACCACCAACAACAAGGTGGATGCCTGCAATAATTGCGCGCTGGTAATTTGATTCAGCGGCAAGAGCAGTGCGCCCTGCCCCGCCTGCTGCAATTGTTGCTGGGTTTGCCGGGCTATACGCAGGGCGCTGCCGCCCTGGCTGGCATACCCAATAATGCAATCGGCGGCAGCGGCACCGCGCATATCGCTTGCCTGCCAAGCGTAACGGCGCCAGCACCAGCCACAAAACAACACATAAGCCACTAGCAATAAGCAGGCGAACAAAACATTCACAAGCAACACCCAATCTTTTTCACAGCAAGGCCACAAACAAAAACAGCACCTGCATAAGGATGCTGTTTTTGTTTTATCAATCGCCGAAATTATTTCGGCAGCACTTATTCCGCTAGTACTTATTCCGGCAGCACTTCAAAAGTAGCGCTGTAGCTGCCGCGGCGCTGGGTAGCGGGCTTTTTGGCTTTGTTATCGCTGTAGTTGGCAGTTAACCAGTACATGCCCGCGTGCGGCCAAACCAGGCTGAATTTGCCCTGTTTATCGGTGCTAACTTCAATGGCATTTTGCGCATTGCGGTAGCGCATACCGCCGGGAATCAGAGTAATTTTTACATCGGCAGCGGGCTTGCCATCCATTAAAAACTGAAACTCCGCCGCTTCGCCGGCAAACAGATCATTGGGGTGGGTAATGGGCAGCAATTCCAAACCCTGGTTGCTGGGTTTAAACACAGAATCCGTTGGTGAACCGGCAGTGACAAAGGTTTCCATACGGCGGGAAAATTGCGACACCTGTAAATCCTGGGCTTGCTTCGGCACCATCTTGTTAAAGTCGGCGGGATTGGCTTTTTCACCTCGCCCCGGCCACATGCGGCGCTCGCCCTCGGCGGTTTTCCAAGTGGCCATTAAGCCGCTGGAAGCAATGGCAATTTTGTAGGTGCCTTTTTGCGGCAACTACACATCGAATACGCTGCGGTATTTGCCGGTACTCATATTTTGTGCGGCCAATTTTTTGCCATCCGGCGCCACAATCAGTAAATCCTGCAGGCGCATGGGCGCGTGGTCGGCATGGAAAATATCGTTGGATACCGCCGCGTCCACACTCACCCAGGCATCATCGCCTGACAACACGGTGGCATTGGGCAATAGCCAGGCGCGATGGGCCTGCACACTTAAAGGCAGGGACATCACCAGTGCCGCACACAGCGCAGCTTGCAATAATTTTTTCATGTTTGACTCCTGTAAATTAAAAAATGTTGATGCCCTGCTACTAGGGGTTAAGGGTTAATGTCACTTCGCCCAACTCACTGCTGCCCTTGGCGCTGCTGGCAGTTGCACTTTTTACCGGCCAAGTAAAAGGCACTTTTACCAATTCGCGGCCACCCACTTCGCGCGCGGCCTCAACCAGCAATACATAATTGCCCGCTGCCAATGTGCCCAGGGGCGCGCTGCCTTCGGTAAAACGGATACTGTGCTTGCCGGGCGCACGGGTGGCGCCGCTCACGCCATCTACCGGCATATCTGTACTGCGGCCAATACGGCGCCACCACTGGCGCATATCCTTCAGCCACTCTTCACCTTTATCACTTACCTGGCCGCGCTCTTCCAACTGGTACCACACCGCCAGGTTAATGTTTTCGCCCTTGTCGTTTTGCAGCCAAATAGCCACATAGGGGCGATGGTATTCCGCCACCTTTAAAGCGGGAATTTCCAGGCTGATATCCAGGTTGGTGGCGGCAACCTGGCCGCTGCACAGCCACAGCGCCACTAAGCCCAGGTTTTTTGCTAACGATAATTTCATAAATTTCATCCTAATTTTTTAATGCACAAACAACAAAATTAACACCCAGGGCAACACCAAACCCAGGCCAACCATTGGCCAGGTAGCGGGGCGGCCACCGGCATAGCGCTGTAACAACAACAAACCTGTTATACAAAAAATAATGCAGGCAATTGCAAAAAAATCGAGGAACCAGCGCCAAGCTTCACCTGTGTGGCGGCCCTTGTGCAGGTCGTTAAAAAACGCCACCCAACCCCGCTCGGTCAGTTCGTATTCCAGCGCACCACTGTGCAAATCAATACTCAACCAGGCGTCGCCGCCGGGACGCGGCAGCGAGAGATAAATCTCATCCTCACTCCACTCGGCCATTTTATTTTTTGCATCAATACCCTGGCTGGACTGCAACCAGTCCAGCAGTGCCTCTGGCAGGGGCGCATTGTCTGCATCGGGAATAGCTATGGCTTTTAAAACGCGATCAGGCACTTCCACCTGAATATGAGTGACCTGCGGCTCCGCCGGAATTTGCGCCGCGTGGTTGAGGGTAATACCGGTAATGGCAAACAACAGCATGCCAATTAAACAAATTGCCGAGCTGACCCAGTGCCATTGGCGCAGGCTGCCCATGTAAAAAAAACCTTTGCTGGCCATGGATTAAACCTGCGCCCATTGCCGTAGCAAGTTATGGTAGTGGCCAGTCAAACCCAGCAGCTCATCGCAATCGCCAAGCCGTTGCCGCAGGGATTGGATATTGCAATCCAATTCGTACAACAAATTGCGCTGCCAATCGTCGCGCACCATGCTTTGCGTCCAGAAAAAACTGCATACCCGCTCACCCGCCGTAACCGGCGCCACCTGGTGCAAACTGGTGGAGGGATACAAAATTAAATCGCCGGCGGGCAGTTTTACTTCATGGCTGCCGTAGGTGTCCTGCACGATTAATTCGCCGCCTTGGTATTCATCTGGCTCCGATAAAAATAGTGTGGAGGAAACATCGGTGCGCAGGCTTAAATTACTGTTGGGCAGCAGGCGAATTGCACCATCCACATGGAAGCCATAGTGCTCGCCACCGCTGTAAGCGTTGAAGAGTGGCGGCACTATGCGCAAGGGCAAGGCCGCTGCCATAAACACCGGGTTGGCGTAGAGGGCTTTTAAAATAATTTCCCCCAGCGCCCGCGCCACTGGGCCATCCACCGGCAGTTGGCGATTTTTTTTCACCTGCGCGCCCTGCACGCCTACAGTGGCGCGGCCATCCACCCACTCGGCCTGCGCCAGCTGCGCGCGAAATTCCGCCACCTGCTGTTTGCTTAGCACGGCGGGAATATGAATCAACATAAAAGGTGCTCTCTCGAAAGGTGCTCTCTCGCAATAAAGCCGGATGCGCAACTAATGCGCATCCGGCCGGGTTGGCCGACAACAAACACCGAATTAAAAGGCGAAGTTAACCCCCAAGCGCGCCGCCAAGGGTGCACCCGGGTAGTAGCGGGCACCGCTGTTGTTAAAGCTGGCCACATAATCTTCATCGGTGAGGTTCATCAGGTTTAATTGCACACTGACATTTTTATTCACCGGGTAAGAGGCCATGGCATCCAGCACCCAGTAGTCGTCGATTTCATACAGGGTTCTACCACCCAGCGCCTGCTCACTGGTTAAGCTGGTGTTGCGTTGGGTATCCACAAAACGCGCACCACCACCAAGCATCAAACCATTGCCAAAGGTGTAGCTATTCCACAGGGTAAAGGTCAGTTCGGGCGAGAAGCGCACCGCACCACCTTCGGTATTGCTGGCGCCATTGTTGGCCGAGGTGCGATTGCCGCGCACAATTTCGCTATCCATCTTGGCCAGGCCGGCACTGATTTGCCATTGCTCGGTAATAGCGCCCACTAAACCCAGCTCTATACCTTTCACTTGGGTTTCACCCACTTGCACACTGGTGCCATCGGGGTTGGTGGCAATTTCATTGTCGTTGCTGCTGTTAAATACAGCGGCCGTGAAGAACAATTTGTCGCCCAACAAATTCCACTTGGTGCCCAGCTCCAGGTTGGTGCCTTTTTGTGGGTCCAGGTTAGGGTTGTTGAGGTTGTTAACGGCATTGGTGGTATTTAATTGCAGGTTGGCGCCACCAGGCGGCAATTCGGTGTTAGCGTAAACCAGGTAGATGGAACCATCGTCTACCGGCTTGTACACGCCGCCCAGTTTCCAGCTGAGTAGTTCATCGACCAAATGCGCTTCGCTGCCCAAATAAGTGCCCACGGGTACATCCGCACCTGTACCCTGGCGGGTAATTTGGGTGGTGTTGGCGTGGAAGCGGTCGGCGCGCAAACTCAGGTTCATTTCCCATTGCGGGTTAAAGGTAATGGTGTCCAGCGCGTAGAGGCTGTAAGTGGTTACCTCACCATCAATCTTGGTGCCATCGCGCACCACCGGCTGGAATAGATCACCCGTGCTGGGGTTGTAGAGATTGGCTGGCGCCTGGGTGACGCGGGTGGCGGAATCAGCCGCGGTATAGGGCAGGCCCACACCAAAACTCACCTGGTTTTCATAAATAAATTCCACACCCGATGACAGCTCATGCTGCAACCCGCCGGTCATAAAGGTGGCGGTGAGGTTGGTTTGGTTGGTGAGGATTTGCGTGCTGATATCTTTCCCTTGGCGACTGCGTGCCAGTGTCCAGCTGGAGGGATCTTCCGGGGTGGTAAAGGTAATGGCATTAACGCCGGTTAATACTTGGTCCTGGTTGGTACGGCCATAGCGCGAGGTATTGCGCAGCACAACATCTTTAGCCAAATCCTGCTCAACACGCACCGTAAACATATTGGCATTTACATCGTTGTAATCGCGGCTAGAGCCGTAGAAATTTTCGCTATCCACCCGCTCCGGGGTTTCGCCGGCCAATGCGCCAGTGCTGCTGAAAATCGCGTTGTAGTAACCATCCAAACCGATGGTTGCTATGCCGCCATCGGGAATACCGGACTGCTGCATATTCAGGTAATTGATGTAGGTGCGGGTGTCGGTGCCCAACCCCAAACCCAGGGAGGCGGCAAAGCCTTGGAAATCGCTTTCGACTTTATCGCGGCCATCCACACCGGCATCCTGTTTCAGCAGGTTCACACGCAGTGCCGATGATTCGCCCAGGGTGCGGTTTACATCCAGAGTGGCGCGCTTGTAATCGGCAGTTCCGCCAATCACCGCGCCGGTTGCTGCATCTTCCTGGTTAGCCACTTTGGAACTCATGTTGACATAACCGGAAGCGGCACCGCGGCCGTTATCGGAACCAGCGGGGCCCTTGGCGATTTCCACCTGCTCGGTATTAAAAGTGTCGCGGGTGATGCTGCCCAGGTCGCGGATACCATCCACATAAATACTGCCCTGGGTATCAAACCCGCGCATAAAAATGGAATCGCCAGTGGCAGTGTTGCCGTTCTCGCCCATCTGCATGGTAATGCCGGGAGTGTTGCGCAGGGCTTCGCTTAAGGTGGTAGCCGACTGCTGTTGGAACAACTCTTTTTTCACCACCACCAGGGTTTGGGGGGTATCCAGCAATGGCTGGGTTTGTTTGGGGGAGCTGGCCTTTTCTGCTTTATAAACAGGGGCAATAGCTTCCGCCTCAACCCTAACGGTTTTCAGTTTTTTACCCTCGGCCGGCGCATTGGTATCGGCCGCCAGCAGGGGCGCCGCAGCCAACAACATGGCGGATGACAGCGCCGTGGCCATCAAGGGAGTAGAGGGAGTGCGTTTTTTGGCACGGATATGCCCGGAATCTGGTTTGCGTATGGTCATGCTGAGCCCTTATCAATGGTTAGCCCTGAAATAGAAGTAATACCCAAAAAGCAGCTGCATACGCATATTAATGATAATTATTATCAATATCAACAAGAACAATTATCATTTGAGATTGGTTTATACTTTAGGGGGAATGGGGAGCACCATGAAGGGCAGAGACTAATCGCGGTACTTATCGAGGTTCTTATCTAGGTACTTATCACGGTACTTATCGCAGTACTGATCGCGACTAAAATGACAAGGGCCAGCGCTAAAACGGCAAGGGCTATTGCTGATGTAACAGAATGCGATTAGCCTTGGGGTCATAACTACAAAAACACAAAAATACAAATATTCAGCGACCACAACATGAATAAACTCTGGATTTACGCCTGCCTGGGCCTATGCCTGGGCTTGAGCCTGCCTGCGCTAGGCTCATCACCCCACGCCATCCGCCTGGGCGCCGAAAACTCCTGGCCCCCCTACACCGACGAACGCGGCCTGGGCATATCCACCAACCTGGTCAAAGCCGCCTTTAAACACCAGGGCATAGAGCCCAGCTTTTATGTGCAACCCTACGCCCGGGTATTACACGACCTGAGCTCGGGCAAAATCGACGGCGGCTACAACGTCACCCTGCAAAAGAGCACGCGCAAAAAATTCGTCTTCGGCAAGGTGCCGCTGCTCACGCTTAGTTCCCACTGGTACTTCCTGCCAGGCGCCCACACACATATCCAATCCCTGGAGGCGATTCCCGATAATTTCCGCGTGGGGGTTATCCTCGACTACGAATACGGCGATGCCTATGAAAGCCAGCGCCACCGTTTTAGCGAAGTGCGTGTAGCGCAACAGACCCAACTGATCCGCCTGCTAAAACAGGGGCGTGTTGATGCGGTATTGATGTTCGAACAAGAGGCCGCCTACGCCCTGCAACACATGACCCTGGCACAAGAGGCGCTGGACAAACGCTTCCTCAACCACAGCGGCGGCGTCTACGTAGCCTTCTCACGCAAGAACCCGCACGCAAGCTGGTTTGCCCAACAACTGGACCAGGGATTAATGGCACTGCAGGAATCCGGGGAGTATGCGCAGATATTGGAAAATGCAGGCAATAGGGATTAACCACCCTGGGCTGCCCATGGCAAAGTATTTGACAGGCCGTTAAGCTACGCCCCCGGCCAGATGGCGCCGCAGAATAAAACATGCACAGGAAGCATTCCCAATGAATAAAACCACTACCCCCAACCTATGGCTGGCACTCGTCTTGTTATTGTTTGTGGCTACGCAGAGCGGTTGTAGTTTGCCAAATACCAAAACAGACGCCGCAGCTTCACTGAATACACCACGCACATTTAAACACGCCGACGAGTGGCATACCCCACTCAAGGCCGACGCCGGAAAAATGCAGCTGACAGGCTCCCTGGCCTCATCCACCCGGAGCTTATTGGTATTTAAGGACTCACTGAATACCTACGCCAATAGCTCGATACAGCTCACCTTCAGCGATGCCGATTGTGTAGGCCAACATCAACTACAGATAAACTTTTGGGATACCCCCAAAAGCATTTACAGCATCTACTCAAAAACAAAAATTAATTGGAACCAGCCATTTACCTTGCAGGTAGACTGGCAAGTGGATGGCAATGTTACTGTAAGCCTTAACGACGAAAAATTTACCTTTAAAACAACTCGCCCCATCAAATACTTCTCAATAAAAAACCACAATGCCGACTTCGCTCTAAGCAGCTATAGCTACACCCCTTTAAATAATTAATATGATCGATCAACAAGGAGCCATCATGAATTACCCCAAGCCACGGCGGTTACTCACTGCCTTTTGTGCTTTGCTGTGGAGCATTCCAGTTTTTGCCAGCTTTGAAGTGGGCATGCAGTATTACGATAAAAGTGAATTCCAGGCCGCCTACCAACAATTCATGAACGCAGCCAAATATGGCGACCAGGACGCGCAATTTAATATTGGCGTAATGCATTACCGCGGTGAATTCGTACCCCAAAACAAAATAGAGGGGTTCGCCTGGATTGCCTTAGGAGAAACCCCCAAAGGCGGTGAACTGCATAAAAAAATTTATCAAAAGTTATCGCCGGATGATCAAAAAAAGGCAGATGCTCGCCTTCAGCAACTACAACAACAATATGGCGAGGATGCCATTAAAAAATTAATGACACCTGTTTATATTGGCACCAACAGCCAAGCCACCAATTATCGAATCATCAAGCAGGCCATACCCGAGTATCCATCGAGCATGGCCAAATCGGGTGCAAATGGCATAGTGGATATCATTTTCACTATTGAAAAAGATGGAACCACCCGCGACCACATTGTTTATTACAGTACCGACAAAGCTTTTAGTCGCGCCGCCATTAATGCCTTTCGCCAATGGCAATTCGAACCCATGCAAGTTGAAGGCAAACCTGTAACAAGCACCGGGGTAAAAAGACGCTTCGTATTTGCATTGGAAGGCAGCGCCTACGACCACAAAAAAGTGGACAAACAACTAACAGCCCTTAAAGAAAAAGCAGAAAAAGGCAGCCATACCGAAAAGCTGGCCTATGCCTTTACCCTGGAAACTGTTCCTTCGCTCCTTAAAAACTACTCATTGCCAGATAACCCAAACACCTGGTACACAGCAGCGGCAGAAGCGGGAAATACCACAGCCAGTTATTTTTTAGGCCGCAACATTTTGTATGGAAACATGTGTAGCGCCGACAGCCAACAAAGCATGGCCTGGTTGCTCAGAGCCGCCAAAAATAACCTTGCCGATGCGCGCTATACCCTGGCGATTGAATCTTTCAGTGGCGCCCATTTTGAAAAAAATGAAGAACACGGTTTTTTCTGGCTACAAAAGGCGGCCAGCAATTACCCGGCAGCACGCTTACGCCTGGCGTGGCTGCTCAGCACCCACCCAGATCAAAACAAACGTAATGGCAAGTTGGCACAGGATTATATTTCCGATATGGATGAAGACGACTACTTGGATAAACAAACTCTCTTCCAAGTACAAGCCGCTGTGGCAGCAGAAAATGGCGACTTTAAAAAAGCTGTGAAATGGGAGCAAAAAACCCTGAAAGACGCTACCAAGCTGGGGCTGCCAGATGCCCAAATCAAAGCGCGCCTGGCCAGCTACGAGGCGAAAAAGCCCTGGCGTGAAGAAATTTAACAAGCACAACTTACCGACAAAAAAATACCGCCACCTGGGCGGTATTTTTTTGTCGGTACTGCGCAAGCATTACATATATGCGTTGC
>CAMLRI010000045.1 GCA_946482385.1 uncultured Cellvibrio sp. | reverse complement strand
CAGGTAGCCCCAGCGAATATCTTCAGTGAGGAACCAGAGGTCGTGGCTCTTGAAGGGGTAGGACGCGAAATCTTTCCAGTAGCGCATTTGGTAGGGGCTGTTTTCTACCACGCGGCCGGTGCCGTAATCAAAATTGCCTTTCATGCGGTCGACTACATCTTTAAAGGGCGCGCCAATCCATTTGCGGTCGGCGCAAATTTTGGCAACCTCTTCGCGGTTCTCCGGCTTCTCGCAATAGATTTGCGCTTCCATTACCGCCATCAACAGGGCCTGGGTGGCGTTGGGGTTTTTTTCCACATAATCGCTGCGCAGGGTGAATGCTTTTTCGGGATGGTTGTTCCAGAGTTCACTGGTGGTTAATGCGGTGTAGCCAATTTTTTGGTTGATCAGTTGGTGGTTCCAGGGTTCGCACACACAGAAGGTATCCATGTTGCCCACTTTCATATTGGCCACCATTTGCGCCGGCGGTACCACGATCGTGGAGATGTCCTTGTTAGGGTCTATGCCCGCGGCCGACAGCCAATAGCGCATCCATAAATCGTGGGTGCCGCCGGGAAAGGTCACCGCTGCATTCACCGCTTTGCCGCTGGCTTTTTTCGCGGCCACGGCCTCTTTAAAACCCTTGGCCATCACATCCAGTTTTAAATTCGCGTATTCCTTGCCAACGGAAATACATTGGCCGCCGAGGTTCAGGCGCGCCAATATCGACAGCGGTACTTTTTGGTTGTTGGCGGTCATGGCGCCGGTGGAAATCAGGTAGGGCATGGGCGATAAAATATGCGCGCCATCTATGCCGTTGCTGGCAGAGCCCAGCACCAGGTTATCGCGCGTGGTGCCCCAGGATGATTGCTTTAACACTTCCACTTCAGTCATGCCGTATTTGGCAAAAAAACCTTTTTCCGCCGCCACAAACAGCGGCGCTGCATCGGTCAGTGCAATAAATCCCAGCTTGGCTTTAGTGGTTTCCAGCGCGCCGCCAGCGGCATAGGCCAGGCTGCGTAAACTGCCGGGCATAACACCCAGCGCGGCTAGCCCACCCAGGGCCGCCAAGCCGGTTTTTAATAAATCGCGGCGTTTAAGTTCGGGAGCTTTTATCTCGGTAGTTTGGGTGGTGGAGCAATTTTTTTTGTCGTCCATAGGTGGGCCTCAGTAGCTATAGGGTTGCAGGTGTATGGTCAAAACAAACTGCCAGCAAAATCGGCGGTACAATTTTTTGTAACGCATAAACAATGCCAGCTGTTTTGGGCAAGGGGCTTTGGCCAGGTGAAAAGTGTTTTTGCGGGGTGTTTGAAAAAAGTTGGTGCGGGATTTTTGCAGGCAAAATTTTTTGCACCAGAGGCGGGATTTTTTTGTGGCAAAAAATCCCGTTATTGGTGCCTTTTATATCCCTGGGAAATGGCTTGGTCGCCGCTTGCACCCTGTTGGCACGGCGGGTGATGCATCTCTGTGCGCGTGGGTTAGCCTCCTTGGGGCAATAGGGTTAGAATCGCGCCCCCTATTTGTGGAATGCGCGATTGTTTATGGCCACACCTGCTTCTTCTTTTGCCAAAGCCATACTGCGCTGGTTTGACCAGCACGGGCGCAAGCATTTGCCCTGGCAGCAGCAGATCACCCCCTATAGGGTGTGGCTGTCGGAAATCATGCTGCAGCAGACCCAGGTCACCACCGTGATTCCCTACTTCGAGCGTTTTGTGGCGCGCTTTCCCGGTGTGCAGGCGCTGGCGGCGGCGCCCATCGATGAAGTGCTGCATTTATGGACTGGCCTGGGCTATTACGCCCGCGCCCGCAACCTGCACAAGTGCGCCCAGGTGGTTGTGTCGAGCTATGGTGGCGAGTTCCCCGATAGTGTTGATGCCCTGGCGGAATTGCCCGGCATTGGTCGCTCTACGGCCGGGGCTATTGTCAGCATCGCCTTTGGCAAGCGGGCGGCCATATTGGATGGCAATGTCAAACGGGTGCTGGCGCGCTTTCACGCCATTGAGGGCTGGCCTGGGCAAACTGATGTGCTCAACCAGCTGTGGGCGATTGCCGAGGAGTACACACCCAAAAACCGCGCCAATCACTACACCCAGGCAATGATGGATATGGGCGCCACCCTCTGCACCCGCAGCAAGCCCAAGTGCGATAGCTGCCCGGTGCGGGAGGGATGCGCTGCCTTCGCCCTGGGGCGGGCGCAGGACTTCCCGGGTAAAAAACCCAAAAAAGCCCTGCCAGAAAAGCCGGTACAGCTGCTGATGCTGCGCAACCCGGCGGGCGATATCCTGTTGCAACAGCGCCCTGCCCAGGGCATCTGGGGCGGCTTATGGAGCTTCCCCGAGCTGGGCCAGGAACAGGACGCCCGCGCCTTCGCCGAGGATCACTACGGCAAGGTCGCCGCCCTGGAGGTGTGGGATAGCTATCGCCACACCTTTAGCCACTATCACCTGGACATCACCCCTGTGCTGGTACAACTCAACCGGCATCCGCACCGGGTCGCCGAGGCCGGCCTCCACTGGTACAACCTGCAGCAACCCAGCAACCTGGGTTTGGCGGCGCCGGTGAAAAAATTATTGCAGCAGCTGGCGCAGCAGGACCCGCGCACCGCTGCCTCCACCCACAAACGCCCACTAAAAGCAGACAAGAGGTAAGTTATGGCGCGCATGGTGTTTTGCCGCAAATACAAACAAGAGCTGGAAGGCCTGGACTTTCCCCCCTATCCCGGCGCCAAGGGCCAGGACATCTTCGACAACATCTCGAAAAAAGCCTGGCAGGAGTGGATGGCGCACCAGACGCTGCTGATCAACGAAAAGCGCCTGAACGTGATGGAGATGGGCACCAAGGTGTACCTCACCGAGCAGATGCAAAAGTTTTTCTCGGGCGATAGCGTCGACCAGGCCGAGGGCTATGTGCCGCCGGCGCCGGATGAAAAATAAGCGTCCACCCTACGGGCTTATTGAGCACAAATTAACCATTGATAAAAAAGGAATTTTTCCTCTTTCGCAGGCTTGACTCGGCAGCGCCGAGCGGGTTTAATACGCGCCTCTCGCAGCCTGCTGCGACGACACGCCCAGATAGCTCAGTCGGTAGAGCAGTGGATTGAAAATCCTCGTGTCGGTGGTTCGATTCCGCCTCTGGGCACCATCTTTAAAACCCGAAGTTCGCAAGAGCTTCGGGTTTTTTTATGGTTTTTATTCGGCACTATGTATCTTGCGCTGGCTGCCAGCTGGGCCAGTCAATGGATTGTTGTTTGCAAATTGCGTATCGACAATGGTTTTATCGGCGGCATGGAAGGCTGTGTCGCGCCATTATTTTTATCAAATAGGAGATTTAGTTATGGATCAGCAATACCAATACAAACAGCGCCAGGTAGAGATGGACCCGGCGCAGGAGTTTCGGTTGGGTGAGGGGCGCATTAGTGCATTTATTTCCCTGGTGCTGGGGGCGTTAAGCCTGCTGGCGGTGTTTGCTTACCTCTACCCCTCTTACCTGACCACGGCGGAGTTGCGCCGGGTGTACGATGCCGAGCAGTTGCAGCTGCTGCTGAAGTACGCCATGTATTTTTCCCTGGGATTTGGTGTGTTGGCGCTGGTGTTGAACCGCGCGCGCTACAAAATTCCCGCGCTCTTGGGGATTGGTTTTACTCTGGTGGGTTTTGCCTTGGGCGGTTACCAGATTCCGGTGGGGGCGGTGGAGCCGCGCGAGTTGTCCCTGGGGTGGATTGGTTGATTCTGGCGTTTTTGGCCTCGGTTTTTGTGTTTATGGCTTTGGAAAAATTAATTCCCATGCACAAGGGGCAGTTGATTATGCGCCCCGAGTGGGGCGTGGATTTATTTTATTTTTGCTTTAATCATTTGGCGATTTCGGCCATTTTAATTTTTGCCAACTACCACGCCAGCCATTTTGATTGGGCACTGAGCTCCGGGGTGCAGGCGGCGGTGCAGTCTTTGCCGGTGTTGGTGCAGGTGGGGTTGATTATTGTCTGCGCCGATTTTGTGCTCTATTGGGAACATCGCGCGTTTCACGAGGTGCATGGCCTGTGGCCGATACACGCGGTGCATCACTCGATTGAGCATTTGGATTGGTTGGCCGGTTCGCGCGGGCATTTTATTCAGGTGTTTTCCGAGCGCGCCACAGTGATGATTCCGCTGTATTTGTTGGGGGCGGATGAGCAGGCCTTGAATATTTATGTGGCCTTTGCCGCGCTCCAGGCGATTTTGATTCACTGCAATGTGGCTATTCCCTTTGGCCCGCTGAAATATATTTTTGTGACGCCGCAATTTCACCACTGGCACCACAGCTCGGAAAAGCCGGCGATAGATACCAACTACTCGGCCCACACTATTTTGTTCGATAAATTGTTTGGCACTTATCATTTCCCCAAAGAGCACTGGCCCGCCGATTATGGCACCACGGTGCGTTTGCCGCGCAGTGTGATGGGGCAGTTGCTTTACCCTTTTACGGCCAATGTTAAACGCTGGCGGAAGAAACTCGGGCAATAGCCTCATCTAATAAATTCAACAGCAAGGAGTTGTGTATGTCTGATTATGTATTTGGCAAAAATCGCCCGCCCCACCGCCGCTGGCCCATTGCCTGGTATAACCCGCCGGTGCTGTGGCGCTCGCTGCGCGAAATGGCCTCTACCGGCGACCAGATTCGCAACCTCGACCGGCGCGAGATGTATCCCCAGGGTTTGGAATTAATCCACCTGGATCAGGCGCCCCAGGGGGAGGATTTTTGGTGGGATTTTGTGTCGGATACCGGCGATGGCGGCAACGCCACCTACACAGTGGCGCGGGAGATGCAAAAGCCGCTGCTGCAAAGCCGCGTCGGCGATGGCGTGGCGGGGGCCGATGTGCCCGCGCAGATGCCCATGGGCGAGCTGCTGGTGCTGGGCGGCGACCTGGCTTACCCGGGCGCCAGTGTGGAGGAGTACCAGTACCGCCTTACCGAAATGTGGACAGCGGCCGCACCCCAGGCGCGCCCGCCGCGGGAAGAGGCGGCCAGTTTGCGGCCATCCCTGGCGATTCCCCAGAACCATGACTGGTTCGACAATATCTCCACCTTCAACCGCTATTTTGTCGATGCCCGCGAGCCCCGTGGCGATATGGCCCTGGCCTCGGTCGAAACCCAACTGGATGTCACGCCCCTGGCCACCCGCAAGCTGCAGCGGCAAAGTTATTTTGCCGCGCGCCTACCCCACAACTGGGTGCTGCTGGGGTTTGATTTTGCCCTGGTGGGCGATATAGACCGCCAGCAGTACGCCGCCTTTGAACAGCTGTTCCGCAGCCAGCAGATTACCGCGCAGGACAAGCTGATCCTGCTTTACCCCGAACCCTACTGGACCCGCGACCTGGGCGACCACGCGCGCCCCGGCTACCCCAAACGCTACCAGCGCTTCGAGGCTTTTTTGCGCGATGGCGGCTACCAGGTGCGGCTGCGCATTGCCGGGGATATCCACCATTACGCTCGGGAATGGGCCTCGGCCGATGGCGACCAGCCCCGGGATTTATTGGTGATTGCCGGCGGTGGCGGCGCCTTTTTGCACCCCACCCACAGCCGCATTGCCAACCAGGATAAGGTGCTGAGCAGTGTCGATGAGGATCAGGCGATGACAGCCGACCTGCAGCAGCGGTTGCGCCTGGGAATCGACGAGCAGCACTGCATGACGGCAGAGCGGGTGTACGACCAGCGCCGGTTTTATCCCTCGCCCCAGCAGAGTGTGGCGCTGCTGAAACAGAGTTGGCGCGCGCTCTTCCGTCCCGCCGGGCGCGCAGGCAAAGGCCATCGCCTGCAGGCCTGGTTGCAGGGCAATGCCATGTATTCGGCATTAGTGGGCGGGCTGTTTGCGGCGGCCACGCTGCCTACGGGTTGGATCCCCGGCCTGCTGTTGGCGCTGCTGTTTGCCGGTATCAGCAACGAGCGCTCGCGCTGGTTGCCGCGGCTGGGGTTTGGCCTGGGCAGCGGCCTGGCGCTGCTGGCAGAGGCGTTGTCGCACTATGGCGCCGCCTGGTTTGGCGGTATAGGCACCTACCTGTGGCTGGCGCTTATCGCCTTTCCCCTGGGCTTTGTGTTGGGCGGTTTGCTAACCGGTATTTATTTTGCGATCTGCTCGCGCCTGGGGCTGTTGCCCAACAATGGTTTTTCCCACCTGGGCTATGAAGGCTACAAAAGTTTTGTGCGTTTCCGCATAGATGCGCAAGGCCAGTTGCACGGCTATGTGTGGGGCACCGACGAAGTGCCGCGCCAGTGGGTAAAAAATCCGCAAGGGGATTTTCCCCTGTGGGTTGCCGCCCCCGGCGAACCTGAGGCGCAGTGGGAAATTAAAGATGTGTTTACGCTGGCGCCCAAGGATTAATCGGTTAGCGGCTAGATAACGCCCTGCTGGCGCAGCCACTGCTGCAACTGCGCCGGCGGCAGGGCGCCGGAAATGCGCGCCCGCTCGCGCCCCTGCTGGAACAAAATCAGGGTGGGAATACTGCGAATGCCCCAGCGCTGGGCAATGCTCGGCACCTCTTCGGTATTGAGTTTGGCCAAGCGCAGGCGCGGCTCCAGCTGCTGCGCCGCCTGGGCAAATACCGGGGCAAATTGCTGGCAGGGGCCGCACCAGGGGGCCCAGCAATCTACCAGCACCGGAATATCATTTTTCTCCAGGGTGTTGGCGACGTTGCCGGGGTTAAGCTCCAGCACCTTGCCGCTGAACAGTGGGCGTTTGCATTTGCCGCACAGAGGGGTATCGCTCAGTTTTTCCGGCGGCAGGCGATTGGTGGTGAAGCAGTGGGGGCAGTTGAGTTGCAGCATAGGGGTTCCCGTATAAAGGGTATGGGTAATAGGTAATTCAGTAGTGGGGGTGGCGGCAACAGATTCAATTGCGCGTTGCAGTTTTTTAATTATTTCGCCGCGCTTTTTTTATTGCTTATTGATTTAGTTGCAAAAAACCGCCTGCCTATACTCATAACAAAGGGCGTTATTTTTTCGCCCTTACCCAGTGTGAGTGATGGTTTCAACAGGGATTTGCTTTATGCGTAGCTATATTCGCCACCCCAGTTCCATTCCCGTGCAGTTGCACGCCCGCGCCTATGATTCATCGCGCGTTACCCTGCGCAATTTAAGCGCCGGCGGCCTGTGTTTAATTACCCAGGAGCAGGTGAGCGTGGGCGATAAAGTGGATTTGTGGATTCCCCAGGTGCGCCCCGAATACCAGGGGCAGGGGGTGGTGGTGTGGCGCCGCCAGCACAAGCCCAAAGGCTTTGAAGTGGGCGTGCGTTTTACCAGTGACGACGAATACTACCGCGCGCGCATGGTGGAGCAGGTGTGTTCCATTGAAGACTATCGCCAGCGTTTGGCATTAAAAGGCCGGCAGTTAACCAGCGAAGAAGCGGCGCAAGAGTGGATTGACAAATACGCCGCCGATTTCGATAAAACTGGAGTGGAAATTCGCTCCCGCTAGCGCCAGGCTGTTTAAGCCAGCTAGCGCCAGCTCCAGGCCATAAACGGATTAAAAATGCGCTGCCAGCCGGTAAATTGCAGCGGCGCACTCAATACCGTCAGGCAGATGCAATCTTCATTTTGCAGCGCGGTAGGGCTGTGTTGGTGATGGCCGTCCCGCGCAATAAAATCCCCCTCGTGATAAACCCCCAGCTCGTCGGAAAAACCACCCTGCAATACCAGGGTGTACTCCGTGCCCTTGTGAGTGTGGTTGGGCACAGCCGCGCCGGCGCGGATTTTTTGCAGCGCCACCTGAAACCCCGGGCAATCCAGCAGCGGGGTTAAATCGAATTTAAAAATATCGCGGGTTTGCCGCTGCCAGGGCAAATCGCTCAGGTTGCTGGGCAGGTAGCGCAGCAAGGGGTTGGCCTCGTCGGCAGTTGCCCTGGCTGTTGCGGCTGTTGCCTGGCGCGCGCGCGGCTCGCTGTCCAGCTTGGCCATCAGCGCGTCAAAATCGCCAGCTTCGCAGCTGCTGGGGGTCATTTTTTCCAGCATGGCGCCGCCCACTTGGGCGAGCTGCCGCGCCTGGCTGCGGCATTGGTGGCAGTAACCCAGGTGCACCCGAATCGCCAGGGCCTGGGCGCTGCTCAGGTTGCCGGCGACATAGTTCATCAGGGTCATGTGATCCGGGTGGAAGGCGCTCATAACTCTTTTGCCTCAAACATAACGCGCAATTTTTGCAGAGATAAACGAATGCGGCCTTTAACCGTGCCGAGGGGAATCTGTAATTCTTGCGCGACTTCTTCGTGGGTTTTTCCTTCGTAATACACTTTGCGCAGGGCGATCATTTGCTCTTCCGGCAGTTGCGCAATGGAGTGCTGCACAAATTTTTCGGTGGATAAATTCTGGATCGAAAAAATCGTGCTGTCCTCGGTGGGAATTTGCCACAGCTCTTCGGTTTCTATCACCACTTCGGCGCGGGTGCGGTTGAGCTTGCGCAAAATATCGATGCGCTGGTTGCGCGCAATGGTAAAAATCCAGGTGGCGACTGCGGCCAGCTCCGGCGAATACTTGTCGGCGTTGCGCCACACATTGGTCATCACTTCCTGCACCAGCACTTCGGCGTGCTGGCTAAAACCCTGGTTAATGGCATAGGCCTTAATGCGCGGCGCAAAGTGCTCGTACAGCTCGCGGAAGGCCTGGCGGTCGTTGCTTTGGGCAACCCGCGCCAAACACTCGGCCCAGTTGCGGCCGGCGCTGTCGTCGGGGGGTGTTAGTGGTGGCTCATTCACGGGCCTGGCCTTTATGTCGCTCGTCATGGGTGCATCCAGTATGTGTAGCGGCGGGTGGTTTTTCCAGCACTTCAGAATACGCAGCCCCGGCGCCCCTGGATCAACCGGCTAACAGCGGTTGCAGATTTTTGCGACATTTTTGGCAAGTGCTGCTTTTCCCCCGCCGGGAATTGATCCGAATTTTTTAACCGCTGCGTAGAGCAACCCGCTGTTAATCATCACAGACCGGGTTTTGCGCCCGGATCTATTCGGTCACATATTCGAGGAAAGGAACATGAAACAGATAAAGCTGTTACTGGTCGCCCTCGTTAGCCTGGTGTTAGTAGCCTGCGGCGGCGACGACGATAAAAAACCGATCAATGTCAGTATTTCCCCCACCAGCGCCACGGTAAAAGTGGGTATGACGCAAAGCTTCACCGCCAGCGTAACTGGCAGCTCCAACACGGCGGTCACCTGGTCGGTGGTTGAAGCCAATGGCGGCAGCATCAATGCCTCTGGCGTTTACACCGCCCCCAGTACCCCTGGCACCTACACAGTGATGGCTACCAGCCAGCGCGACACCCGCCGCAGCGCCAGCGCCACAGTTACCGTGGTGCCGCTGGATAACGCCATGGTGCGCGTATTCCACGCCTC
>CAMLRI010000044.1 GCA_946482385.1 uncultured Cellvibrio sp. | reverse complement strand
AACCATGAGCGCTGTTACTCCTGCACTGGTAAAAGAACTGCGTGACCGCACTGGCTTGGGCATGATGGAATGTAAAAAAGCCCTGGGTGAAGCCAATGGCGATATCGAACTGGCCATTGAAAACCTGCGTAAAGTATCTGGCTTGAAAGCCGCTAAAAAAGAAGGCCGCACCGCTGCTGACGGCGTAGTTGCCGTTAAAGTGGCTGCCGATAACAGCTACGGCGTAGCTATCGAAGTTAACTCTGAAACTGACTTCGTTGCCCGCGATGCCGGCTTCCTGGCCTTTGTAAACAGCGTGTTGGAAAAAGCCTTCACCACCAAGCAAACCGATGTTGCCGCTGTGATGGCCGGCGAGCTGGAAGCAGCGCGCGAGGCGCTGGTGCAAAAAATTGGCGAGAAAATCAGTGTGCGCCGCATCAGCCTGGTTGAAGGCGGTGTAGTGGGCGGTTACTTGCACCTGAACAATCGCATCGCGGTATTGGTGCAGTTGGAAGGTGGCAGCGAAGAAGTGGCTAAAGATGTTGCCATGCACGTTGCTGCGGTTAACCCACAAGTGGTTAGCTCCGACCAAATGCCTGCCGATGTGGTTGATAAGGAAAAAGAAATCATCCGCGCCCAGCCAGATATGGCCGGCAAGCCAGCTGAAATTGTTGAGAAGATGATTGTTGGCCGCATCAGCAAATTCCTCAAGGAAGCCAGCCTGGTTGACCAACCTTTCGTTAAAAACCCGGAGCAAACTGTTGCGCAATTCGCCAAAGCTGGCGGCGCTACTGTGAAGAGCTTTGTGCGTTTGGAAGTGGGCGAAGGTATCGAAGTTGCTGTAGTGGACTTTGCTGCCGAGGTTGCCGCTCAAGTAGCTGCTGCCAAAGCCTAATCCGCTGTACCTGCTATACCCCGAAGCCCCGCATTCCAGGATGCGGGGCTTTTTTATTCTTTGCGCTAAATCATCGCCCAGGCTGTGCTGCCTGGGGTGCTAACTGGTGGGGGTTTTCTGTTACACTGCGGCGATTTTTTACGTCGTCCGAACCTGGCAGATAGGAGAAGCGTTTATGTCTGGGCCCAGAGATAAAAAGTACAAGCGTATTTTGTTGAAGTTGAGCGGCGAAGAGCTGATGGGCACCGAAGGCTTCGGTATAGACCCCAAGGTTCTGGACAAAATGGCCCTGGAAATTGGCCAGTTGGTGGGTATAGGTGTGCAGGTCGGCTTGGTGATTGGCGGCGGCAACCTGTTTCGCGGCGCAGCCCTGAGCGCCGCCGGCCTGGATCGTGTGACTGGCGACCACATGGGTATGCTGGCAACGGTGATGAATGCCCTGGCCATGCGCGATGCCCTGGAGCGCTCCAATATATCCTCGCGGGTGATGTCGGCCATCCCCATGAGCGGTGTGGTCGAGCACTATGACCGCCGCCGCGCCATCCGCTTCCTGAATTCCGGTGAAGTGGTTATTTTCTCGGCTGGCACCGGCAACCCCTTCTTTACCACCGACTCTGCCGCCTGTTTGCGCGGCATCGAAGTCGAGGCGGATATAGTGCTTAAAGCGACCAAGGTCGATGGCGTGTATACTGCCGACCCCAAAAAAGACCCCAGTGCCACCAAGTACGACCGTCTTTCCTACGACGAAGTGTTGGATAAAAAACTGGGTGTTATGGATTTAACTGCCATCTGCCTGTGCCGCGAGCACGATATGCCGGTGCGGGTATTCCGCATGAACAAAGTGGGCGCACTGCTGAACATTGTTGTTGGCGGCAATGAAGGTACGCTGATCGAAGAGGACAAAAAATCATGATTAATGACATTAAAAAAGACGCCGAAACCCGTATGAAAAAGGCCTTGGAGTCGCTTGCCAGCAACTTCAATAAAATCCGCACCGGCCGTGCCCACCCCAGTTTGCTGGACGGTATTTCGGTAAATTACTACGGTACGCCAACCCCCCTGAGCCAGGTAGCCAACATCAATATTGAAGATGCCCGCACCCTGTCGGTCAGCCCCTGGGAGCGCAACCTGGTACCGGAAATTGAAAAAGCTATCATGAAGTCCGACCTGGGTTTGAACCCCTCAACCAACAATGGTCTGATTCGTATCCCTCTGCCAATGTTGACGGAAGAAACCCGCAAAAACTTTATCAAGCAGGCCAGGGCCGAAGCAGAAAACGCCCGCGTAGCTGTGCGCAATGTGCGTCGCGATGTGCTGGGCGATGTAAAAGCACTGCTCAAAGATAAGGCCATCAGCGAAGATGAAGAGCGCCGCGCCCAGGATGACATCCAAAAGATCACCGATAAATTTGTCGCCGAGGTGGATAAAGCCCTGGTCGCCAAAGAAGCGGATCTGATGTCTATCTAATTCCCCGTCTTGTGAGCAGCCTGGCGCTGCTCTGTCTCACACCCCGGCTTGGCCGGGGTCGCCTGACAAAAATCATAACCAGGCTGGAAAACCCTGACCCTAATACCGCTGGAGATATGCGTGACCGATAACAGTCTTCGTCATGTGGCCATCATCATGGATGGCAATAATCGCTGGGCGAAACAGCGCGGTATGCCCGGTGTGTCCGGCCATAAAGTCGGTGTTGAGCGCATTCGCGATGTGATGGCTGCCTGCCAGGAATTGGGTGTTGAGGTATTGACGGTATTTGCCTTTAGCAGCGAAAACTGGCAGCGCCCGCCCAAAGAGGTGGACGCCCTGATGTCGCTGTTCCAGCTGTATCTTAAAAACGAAGCCAAGGCGCTGAAAAAGAAGGGCGTCGCCCTGCGCGTTATCGGCAACCGCAACCGCTTTAGCCCCGCCATCCAGCAGGCTATTGCAAACGCCGAAGCGCTAACTGGCGGCGGCGAAACCACCCTGGTAATTGCGGCGGATTACGGTGGCCGCTGGGATATCGCCCAGGCAGCCCAGGCTTTGGCTGTCGAAGTGGCAGAAGGGCGCCTGGCGCCTTCTGAGATCAATGAATCTCTGCTCGATAGCCGCACCAGTCTGGCGGATTTGCCGCCTCTGGATTTGTTAATCCGCACCGGTGGTGAACTGCGCATCAGCAACTTCCTGTTGTGGCAAGCGGCCTACGCCGAACTTTATTTCTCCGACAAGCTCTGGCCGGATTTCGACGGCGCCGAACTCAAAAAAGCGGCGGATAGCTTCTATGCCCGCCAGCGCCGCTTTGGTTTGACGGGCGATCAATTGGCGGAGGGTGCTAAACCCTTGGGGGTTGTCGATGCTTAAGCAGCGTGTGATAACCGCGCTGATCCTGGCGCTGGTGTTTTTGTTGAGCCTGTTTGGCCTGCCGGCTGGCTATTTCTCCTTTTTTATTGGCGCTGTATTGCTGATTGGCGCCTGGGAGTGGGCGGCCATGTCGGGCTTTGCCCGCCTGTGGCAGCGGCTATTGTATGTGGCTTTATTGTTGGGTTTGCTGGTGGCAGCTGCCGCCTATTTTGGCTTTGCCGGCGAGGCGCGCCCGGCCCTGGATAAGGGTTCAATCCGCGATTTGCTGGTAGTTGGTTGTGCCTGGTGGGGTGTGGCGCTGTTGCTGGTGCAGGGCTATCCCAGCAGCGCCATCCTTTGGGGTCACTCCTGGCTGCGCCTGCTGATGGGAATATTGGTATTGGTGCCCGCCTGGGTGGCGCTGGTCTATTTGCGCCAGCAGGCCTATGGCGCCTGGTTGGTGCTGGCATTGATTTTGGTGGTGGCGCTGGCCGACAGCGGTGGCTACTTTGTGGGGCGCCGTTTTGGTCGACGCAAGTTGGCTCCGGCCGTCAGCCCGGGTAAAACCTGGGAGGGCTTTGCCGGCGGTCTGCTGGTTAATTTGCTGCTGGCGCTGCTGTTGGCCTGGTTTTTGGAGTTAAAGTTGGCGCTGCTGTTGGCGGTAATAGTACCCACCAGCCTGGTTTCGGTACTGGGGGATTTGTTGGAGAGTATGGTGAAGCGCCATGCCGGGGTAAAAGATAGCGGCAGCCTGCTGCCCGGCCACGGCGGTGTACTGGACAGGATTGATGGTATTACTGCCGGTGCCCCTGTGTTTGCGCTGGCACTTTTGGCCAGCGACCTTCTGGCCAGTAGTGGTTTGGCAGGCTAGCGGCAATGTCAGCTGTGCAATTGATTACGGTTCTCGGCGCCACAGGCTCCATAGGTGTCAGCACCTTGGATGTGGTGGCGCGCCATCCGCAGCGCTACCGGGTTTTTGCTCTCACCGCCGAGCGTCGCTGGCAGTTGCTGGCCACCCAGTGTTTGCAGCACAACCCCCGCTTTGCGGTTATCCGCGACGCGGATTCCGCCCGGTTGCTGGAGCAGGAGTTGCGCAAGCAGGGCTGTTCCACCCAGGTGCTCTACGGCGCCGATGCCTTGGCTCAGGTTGCTGCTGCACCTGAGGTAGATGTAGTTATGGCCGCCATAGTCGGCGCCGCCGGATTGCTGCCGACCCTGGCGGCAGTCAAGGCCGGCAAAAAAATCCTGTTAGCCAACAAAGAGGCATTGGTCATGGCGGGTGGCTTGTTTACCCGCGCGGTCGCCGAGCATGGCGCCCAGCTCTTGCCTATCGACAGCGAGCACAATGCCATCTTCCAGTGCTTGCCCAATCACCGCCACGATTACCTGGCCCAGGGGCCTGTGTCCTCCGGTGTGCGCAAAATTCTGCTTACCGCCTCCGGTGGCCCCTTCCGCAATACCCCTTTACATGAATTGGCACGGGTGACACCGGCCCAGGCCTGCGCCCATCCCAATTGGTCCATGGGGCAAAAAATTTCGGTTGATTCGGCCAGTATGATGAATAAAGGCTTGGAGCTGATCGAAGCTTGCTGGCTGTTTAATGCCCGGCCGCAGCAGGTGGAGGTGGTTATCCATCCGCAAAGCGTTATCCACTCGCTGGTTGAATATATAGATGGTTCAGTATTGGCACAGTTGGGCAATCCCGATATGCGCACGCCCATCGCCCATGCCCTGGCCTGGCCGGAGCGGATAGAGTCGGGCGTGGCCAGCCTGGATTTAATCGCCACCGCTCGTTTGGATTTTATGGCGCCCGATGAGCAGCGTTTCCCCTGTTTGCGGTTGGCCCGCGAAGCCGCTGTGGCGGGTGGTAATGCCCCGGTAGTGCTGAACGCGGCCAACGAGGTGGCTGTGGCGGCATTTTTGGCGGGGCACTTGCGTTTCGATCAAATAGCCCAGGTGATTGATGCTGTATTAAATGCCATTCCCCACAGCGAACCCGACAGCCTGGAGCTTGTCCAAGCCGCCGATGCCCAGGCCAGGGTTGTGGCTGAGCGGCAGTTGGTGGCTTGACCGTGGTAGGGGCTGAGGTAATTCCATGTTGTTAGCAAACCTGATCTCCATTGGGCAAATGCTGTTGTCCTTTGCCATTGCCATTTTGATTCTGGTCAGTATCCACGAGTTCGGCCATTTCTATGTGGCGCGTCGCTGTGGGGTTAAGGTGCTGCGTTTCTCCATAGGCTTTGGTTCGGTGCTGTGGCGCTGGCGCGATCGCTTGGGTACCGAATATGTGCTGGCGGCCTTGCCCCTGGGTGGCTATGTAAAAATGCTCGATGAGCGCGAAGCTCCAGTGGCTCCCGAAGAGCGCCATCAAGCGTTTAACCGCCAGACTGTATGGCGGCGCATGGCCATAGTCGCCGCTGGCCCCATAGCCAATTTTCTGTTGGCGATAGCTTTGTTTTGGGCGCTGTTACTGCCGGGCTATAAAGACAGAATCCCCGTGATTGGCGCGATTGAGCCGGGTTCAGTGGCGGCGGCGGCGGGCCTGGAGCCAGGTCAGGAAATTCTCGCCATCGACGGCAAACCAACCCCCACCTGGCAAGCCCTGAATCAGGCGCTCTTATCCCGCTTGGGCGAAACCGGCAGCATCCATTTCCGCGTTGCCTATCGCGATGCTGATTTCCATTACGAGTCCGAAGCCCGGTTGCAAGATTGGCTCAAAGACACCACAGCCCCGGATCCGGTTGCCGGCCTGGGCATCACCCTTTACATGCCCCAAATACCGCCTATAGTGGGCGAGGTTTTACCCGACAGCCCGGCTCAGCAGGCTGGATTTTTGCCGGGCGACAAAATCCTGCAAGTGGATGATCTGGTTATCGACGATTGGCGAGCCTGGGTGAATTATGTGCGCCAGCATCCAGGTCGCGCCCTGCAGGTACAGCTGGAGCGCGCTGGCGAGCGGCACAGCCAAAGCTTGATTCCGCAAG
Source organism: uncultured Cellvibrio sp. (assembly GCA_946482385.1). Next base: position 3,267 of record CAMLRI010000044.1, on the reverse strand, counting down.
CGGTAGAGGAAGCTGGCGAAAAGGTTGGCCGCGTGGGTATGGGCGCGCAGGCCTATAGCTACCCCGATGAGCTGTTGCGCCATTACGACTACAACCTGGGCGAGGCATTTGTCGCGGGCGTGAAAAAAACCTGGGATACCTCCGGATTTGTTCTCTTATCGATCAAAAAATTGATCATGGGGGAAATTTCCACGAAAAACTTGAGTGGCCCCATCAGCATTGCTAAGGTGGCGGGCTCTTCCGCCGACTCAGGCCTTAAGTCGTTTGTGGGGTTTTTAGCGCTGTTAAGCGTATTCCTGGCGGTGTTTAACCTGCTGCCCATCCCGGTGCTGGATGGCGGCCACTTATTTTATTACCTGATTGAAGTAATTAAGGGAAAACCGGTGTCCGAAAGGGTGCAGATGCTGGGGTACCAAGTTGGCTTGGTATTGGTAATCAGTTTAACCATCCTGGCGCTATATAACGACATTACACAATTGCGCTAAATCACACCGGCGCGGTGACCAACATTCATTAATGATTAGAACGAATTTATGAAGCGAGTTTTGATGCGATTTTTTGCCTGCATAGTGGTGCTTTTTCTGTCGGTTTCCGCACTAGCACAGAGTTTCAGGGTAAGCGATATTCGCGTAGAGGGTTTGCAGCGGGTATCTGCCGGTACGGTGTTTAGCGCCTTACCCATCCGTGTTGGCGATACACTCACTCAAGCGGACATCCAAAATGCCACTCGCGAATTGTTTAAGGTTGGTTACTTTTCCGATGTAGCTATCAAGCGCGATGGCGATGTGTTGGTACTGGTGATCAAAGAGCGCCCGGCAATCAATAAAATCGAGTTGGATGGCAACAAGGCCATCAAAACTGAAAACCTGATGGATAGCCTTAAAGACAACAACCTGTCGGAAGGCCAGATTTTCCAGCGCGCCACTTTGGAGGGTATTACCCAGGCATTGCAACGCGAATACGTCAACCAGGGTCGCTATGGCGCCAGCGTTAAAATTGAAATCGAAGACATGCCGCGCAACCAGGTTAAAGTGCTGGTAAAAATCGATGAGGGCAGCCCTTCTCGCATCAAGCAAATCAATATAGTCGGCAATAAGTCATTCAAGGAAAACGATCTGGTCGATTTGTTTGAATTGAAAACGACTGGCATGTGGTCGTGGCTTTCCGGTAACGACAAATACAATAAAGAGAAGCTCAAAGGTGATTTGGAGCGCTTGGAATCCTGGTACCTGGATCGCGGCTACCTGCAATTTAAAATAGACTCATCGCAAATATCCCTCAGCCCCGATAAATCCAAAATTTTTATCACGGTAAACATTACCGAGGGCGATATTTATAAAGTCAGCGAGGTAGATCTGGCGGGTGATCCGGCGATAGATGAAAAAATTATCCGCAGTATGATCCTGATGAAGCCGGATCAGATTTTCTCCCAAATTCTGATGACCACTTCTGAAGAATACATCACCAAACGCCTGGGTAATGAAGGCTACACCTTCGCCAAAGTAGAAGGCATGCCAGAGCGCAATGAGGAAGATAAAACGGTAAAAATTACTTTCTTTATTGATCCGGGTAAGCGTGCCTACGTCAATCGCATCAACTTCCGTGGCAATACCAAAACCGTGGATCAGGTGTTGCGCCGCGAAATGCGCCAAATGGAAGGCGGCTCTGCTTCTACCGCCCAAATCGAACACTCCAAAGTGCGCTTGGAGCGTTTGGGCTTCTTTAAAGAGGTGAAGGTTGAAAATAAGGAAGTGCCAGGTACTTCCGATCAAATTGATGTTGAATACACAGTGGAAGAGCAGCCTTCCGGCAGCATGGGCCTGCAGGTGGGCTATGCGCAATACTCAGGTTTATTGTTTTCTGCCAGTATTCAACAAAACAACTGGTTTGGTACCGGTAAACAAGTTGGGTTTAGTTTTAGCCACAACCGTTATCAAACTGCCTACAACTTCAGCTATAACGATCCCTATTTCACCCCCGATGGTGTAAGCCGCGGCTTTAGTCTCTACTACACGGCCAGCGATTACGGTTCTTACAACATCACTCCCTACAGCACCAATGTGTATGGTGTAAAAATGAATTTTGGCTATCCCATTTCGGATATCCAGCGGGTAGGTTTCGATTTGGGCTGGCGCAATCTGGAAGTGGTGCCAACTAGCTATTCATCGCAAGAAATTATCCGCTCACCTATTTGGAATGAGGAAGTGGGCTACATCGAGCAGGACCAGTATTACGAGCTGTCGGAAAAATATGCCGATGGTTTGGATTTTCCCAGCGGTACCTTTGAGGGGCAATCCTTTACCGAAGATATGCTCGGCGATCCGGGGTTCATCGATGTGTATGGCGATACCTTTAATGATGCGCAATTCAATGTCTATTGGTTAAGGTCAACCCTTAATCGCGGCATATTGGCTAATCGCGGTTCACAACAACAGGTTTCATTTGAATTGTCGCTACCAGGTGGCGATTTGCAATACTACAAATTAAACATTAATGGTCAGTTGTTTGTGCCCCTAACCCGTGCCCTAACACTGCGTTTGCACGGCCGCCTGGGTTACACCGGCGCTTACGGCGACCTGGAGCATTTGCCCTTCTTCGAGCACTACTATGCCGGTGGCTTTGGCTCGGTGCGCGGTTTTGAGCGTAATACCCTGGGGCCGCGCAGCACGCCGCAGCGCACAGCAGTTACCACAGCCACTACTTGGGATGACTTAAATGCCGATGGTGTGCCTCAGTCCAATGAAGTTGCCGATGTGGCTTATGTGCTCTGTGAGGATCCGGATGCTCCCGGTGTTGGCGGCACGCCAGGTATCCGCGTGTGCGATCCAGGGAAGTTGATGACAGATATCAGCGGCAATACTTATGTTGGTCGCAATCGCGGTGCCTTTGGTGGCAATGTGTTGATCCAGGGCGGCGCGGAAGTCTTGTTCCCCCTGCCTTTTATCAAAGATCAGCGCTCGCTGCAGACCACCTTCTTTGTGGATGCCGGTAACGTTTTTGATACGGATTGCGGTGCTGGCCAGCTAAACTGCTATGATGTTGGCTTCGATCACATGAATCTTTCAGCTGGCTTTGGCTTAACCTGGATTTCGGGTTTTGGCCCCATGACTTTCAGTATTGCTGAGCCTCTGCGCAAAAATGAATACGATCGTACCGAGGTGTTCCAGTTCTCCTTGGGTCAAACTTTCTAGCTATACCAAACCCCTTATGCCCAGGCTAAGGGGTTTGGTGTTTTATCAATAACTTAATATTTAAAAGAGGGTTGTG
>CAMLRI010000043.1 GCA_946482385.1 uncultured Cellvibrio sp. | reverse complement strand
CGGAGTGGATCGCGCCCAGGTGCGGCAGGAATTCCTGACCAGCCCCATTTACCGCGACATGTTGCTCAGCGCCGATGGCAAAACCTCGGGCATTCAAATCAACCTCAAGGTCAACAACAAATACATAGAGCTGGCGCGCCACCGCGATGCCCTGCGCCTTAAGCGCAAAACCGAAGGTTTAACCGAGGCTGAAAGTGCCGAGCTGGAACAGGTAGCGGCGGAGTTCCTCGCCTACCGCACCCAAGTGGCCGAGCGCGATGCCGAGCGGGTGCAGGAAGTGCGCGACATAGTGGCCAAGTACCAGGACAAGGCGCAGATTTACCTGGGCGGCGTCACCATGATCACCAGCGACATGATCAGCTACATCAAAAGCGACCTGGTGGTGTTTGGCATTGCGCTGCTGCTGTTTATTGTGCTGGTGCTGGCGATTTTATTCCGCCAGTTGCGCTTTGTGGTGCTGCCCCTTGGCGCCTGTGTTATTTCGGTAGTGTTGATGCTCGGCTGGCTGAGTTGGATCGACTGGCGCATGACGGTGATCTCCTCCAACTTTGTTGCCCTGCTGCTGATTATGGTGTTCGGCTTCAATATTTATTTGGTGGTGCGCTACCGCGAATTGCACGCCCAGCAGCCGGATTTGCCCCAGGCGGAATTGGTGCAGCTGGCGATGAAGTCCATGGTGGTGCCCTGCCTCTACTCCGCATTGACCACCATGGTGGCTTTTACCTCTTTGGTGATGAGCGGCATACGCCCGGTGATTGATTTCGGCTGGATGATGACCATAGGTTTGGTGGTGGGATTTGCCATGACCTTTGTGGTGCTGCCGGCAGGTTTAATGTTGTTGCGCAAAGGCGAGCCGCGCGATCGCGGCGACAACTCCGCTGCCACCACGCAAAAATTTTCCCAGCTGGCGGAATTCCACGGCGGCAAGGTGCTGCTGGTGAGTTTGGTGGCGCTGCTGCTGAGTGTGTGGGGCATTAGCCGCCTGCAGGTGGAAAACCGCTTTGTCGATTACTTTAAGGACTCCAGTGAAATTCACCAGGGCTTGTCGGTGATCGACCAACAATTGGGAGGCACTGTATCCCTCGATATTATTCTCGATGCCGATCCGGAATTATTGGCCGAGCCTGCAGCGGAGCCGGCGGTGGCAATGCCGGCGGATGTCGACCCGGAATTATTTGCCGAAGATCCTTTTGCGGAAGTGGAAGCCGATACAGCCGCCGAGGCCAGTGAAGAAGATCCCTTTGCGGAAGAAGATCCTTTTGCCAGCCATACCGACAGCGCTTTTGGTGAAAGCCCTGCACCTAGCAGTTATTGGTTCAGCATTGCCGGCCTGGACCAAATCCGCCAGTTGCACAACTACCTGGAATCCCTGCCGGAAGTGGGCAAGGTGCAATCCCTGGCGATTACCTACCAGCTGGCACAGGACATCAACAAAACCCGGCTCAACGATTTTGAGCTGAATGTGATGCGCAACATGCTGTCCGACGATATTAAAAAGCTGATGATCGCCCCCTACCTGAATGACGAACGCCAGCAGGCGCGCATCACTTTGCGGGTTATTGAAACCACGCCCAATTTAAAGCGCGCCGAGCTGGTGGAAAAAATTCGCGCCCATTTGCTTAACGACATGAAGTTAAAACCCGAACAGGTTCACTTCACCGGCATGTTGGTGCTTTACAACAATATGTTGCAGAGCCTGTTTAAATCGCAAATTGCCACTATTGGTGTGGTGTTTGTGGCCATTATGTTGATGATGATGGTGCTGTTCCGCTCCATCAAAATTGCCCTGATCGCCATACTGCCCAATATGCTGGCCGCCAGTACAGTGCTGGGTGCCATGGGCCTGGCGGGTATTCCGCTGGATATGATGACCACCACCATTGCCGCCATAGTAGTGGGTGTGGGTATAGATCAGGCGATCCAGTATTTCTATCGCTTCCGGGTAGAGTTTGCGCTGGACCAAAGCTACACAGAAGCCATGCATCGCTCCCATGCCTCTATTGGCCGCGCCATGTATTACAGCTCGGCCACTATCGTTTTGGGCTTTTCCATTTTGATGCTGTCGCAATTTATCCCCACCATTTATTTTGGTGTGCTCACCGCCTTTGCCATGTTGATGGCGGTATTGGGTTCACTCACCCTGCTGCCCAAATTGATCCTGATGTTTAAGCCCCTGGGGCCGGGAAAATAATTGGGGCGATAATTCCGCAATAAGCATAAAAAAGGGCGCCGCAATTGGCGCCCTTTTTTATTGGTTTTTCCGGTGTATTTTTTTGCTGATTTATTTACCAGTGCATTAAGGCTTGCAGTGCGGGAATTAAATCCGCCGCCATGGCGGCGTGCTGCTCCTTGGTGGGGTGGGCATCCTGGGCGTCGCCGGGGTAGTGGTTGCTTGCCAGGTAATGCACTTGCTTATCGCCCAGCACTTGCAGGCTTGCCGCAATATAACTGGTGAGCGCTGCCTTTTTTTCGCCCTGCAAAATGGCGCCCTCCGTTAATACAATTTGTGCCTGTGGGTGGTTAGCGCGCAGCTGCTGAATAAAAGCGACATAGGCATTCACATAGGTGTTGCGCTCGGGTATGCCGGGGCTGAAATCGTTGGTGCCTATGGCGCTGATAATTAAATCCGGCTGGTAGTCGCGGTGATCCCAGGTCATGGCCGGGTTGCTATCGCCCAGGGCGTATTGATAAAACACTGGCAGCTGGGCTTCATCGCTATTGTTATTCCAACTGCGGATCAAACCGCGCCCGCCCCAGCACACCAAATGCACCTGGGCATTTAAAGCGGCGGCGGTGAGCATGCCGTAGGATTCGCGCGCATTCCACCAGCGGGTGTTTTTGCTTTCGCCAGGCGCGCGATCAATGGCTTCGCCGCAGGTGACTGAATCGCCCAGTACCAGCAATTTGCGTTGTGGCAGTGGTGGCGGTGTTAAAAAAGTTTCGCCGCGCAGGTGAAATTGTTTTACCGCCACCTGGCCGTGCCAGTTTTCCGAGCGGTGCACTATTTCCACCCGGTGTTGGCCGCTCTGGGGGAAGTTAAACAGCTCGAGGTTGCTGGTGGTGCTATCCAATTTAACAGCGCGCGCGGCGCCGCCATCAACACTTATATCCACCCAGGAATTGCCGCTGCTGCTGGCCAGTTCAACGCTCAGTTGTGCGCCTTGCGCATTCAGGGCCAGGGTAACGCCTGGGTAGCCAATCAGGCGGCTGCCATCGCTGGCAACATGGCTGCGGCCCATAACGCGGATGCGCGGATCGTCAGCCTTAATGCTGTGGGAGTTGTTCATTGCGGTATCCGATATTTTGCAGGCGCTGATGCTGAATAGCAGGGCGATGGCGCCCCCGTAGGCCAGAAAAAATTTCATAGGTTTCACCTTCTTTGTGGTTGGGCTTCACTTGCGCGCTGGTGTGAAAGTCAGTGCAAAAGTTGGTGAATATCGGGCAGCATGGCCTCAGCCCAAATTTGGTAGCCACGGCTATTGGGGTGTAAAAAGTCGGGCATGATGTCGGCGGAAATGCTGCCATCTTTTTGTAGTAACAGCGGGCCGTAGTCTTTAACAAAAATCGTTTTGTTATCGCCCAGTTTGGCGATGAGTTTATTGAGTTGTTTTACCTTGGTGCGGTTGGGGGAGTTGGCGGCTTGGTCAAACGGAAAAACGGCATTTAATAAAATTTTGCTGTTGGGCCAGGCCAACTGGATTTGTTGCACCAGGCGTGTGACCCCTGCTGCTGTTTGTTCCGGCGATTCCTGCAAATGGCCGATATTATTCACACCCGCCAGTACCACAATTAATTTGGGTTGCAGCTGGCCAATGGTGCCGTGTTGCAGGCGCCACAGCATATTGCCGGTGTGATCGGCGCCCACCGCAAAATTGGCGGCTTTGAGCGGCACAAAGTGCTGCTGCCAGAGTTGCCAATCCCAGCCGGCGGTAATGGAGTCGCCGATAAACAGTAGGTCGACCTGGTCGTGTTCGGCAACCAGTACATCCTCGGCGTGCATGCGCTCCCAGGTGGCAATCGACATCCAGGGAAATTCCTGGCTGCGTTTACTGGGCTGGGTGCCCGAGGGCGATTGGGCGCTTACATAAAATGAATGGGTGAGTAATACCAGGCTGGCCGCGCAGGCGGCCAGGATGCGTGCTGTAGATAACATTATGTGTTCTTCCTGCTTGTGAAACTATTATTGGGTGGCTGCGCCAGCATTGGGTAGCTGCGCAACACAGGTTTCCAGCAGTTGTGTTTTGTTAAACCCGGCCCTGGGTTTTATTGTTTTTTTAAATTTTTAAATTCAAGCGTTCATTGGCCGGGTGCAGGCTCTGTACGCCGGCGATATTTAATACCAAATCGAGCAGCTCGTCCCAGGGTTCCGCATTGCGCATGCCTTTAATGGCTTTGTCGATACCATTGGCTTTGCGCAGCAGCTGTTGCAGTTGCGCGGGTTTCAGGCGCCGCAGGGCGGCCTGTACCAGGGGTTGGCGCTTATCCCACACGCCCGCCTGCTTGGCGGCCCAATCAAAATGTTTGCCCTGGGCCACCGCCTGGGACACCTGGATCAGGGTGCGAATATCGCGGCTGATCGCCCATAAAATGGTTATGGGTTCGGTGCCTTCGGTTTTTAAACCTTGCAGGTTTTTTACCGCCGCGCGGGCGTCGCCGTGCAGGGCTTTGTCGGTGAGGCCAAACACATCGTAGCGGGCGCTGTCGGCCACCGCCGATGCCATTAATTCGTAGCTGATGCGGCCGCTGTTGGCGAGCAATTTGAGTTTTTCAATTTCCTGTACCGCTGCCAGCAGGTTGCCTTCAATGCGCGATGACAACAGCTCTATGGCGTCGGCATCGGCCTGCAAGCCCGCTTGTTGCAAGCGCTGGCCAATCCAGCGCGGCAGGTTGCCGGCGGTAATGGGCCACACCTGGATATGCTGGCCCGCATCTTCTATGGCTTTAAACCATTTGCTTTTTTGCGTGGCGCCATCCAGCTTGTCGGTCACGATTAGCAGCAGGTTATCCGGTGCGGGCGATTGGGCATATTCCTGCAAAATTTTGCCGCCCTTGTCGCCGGGTTTGCCCGAGGGCATGCGCAGCTCGATGATTTTTTTCTCGGCAAACAGCGAGAGGCTATTGGCGGCGCTCAGCAATTGGCCCCACTCAAAATTGGCGTCGGCGTGGTACAGCTCCCGCTCGCCAAAGCCCTGCTTGCGCGCGGCGGCGCGAATGCTGTCGCAAGCTTCCTGGATCAGCAATGGCTCATCGCCCGACACCAGGTAAATAGGTGCCAGCTGTTTGCCGAGGGCGGCGTGGAGCTGTTCCGGGCGCAATTTGGCCATGATGGTTACAGGGGCAGTTAGGGTTTGGGGGCGGCTTGTTTATCCTGTTGCGCGAGCACTTTAATCCGACGCAAAATTTGCTGCGCCAAATCGCGGTGCATTTCGCGCAGGATCAGCGCTTCTTCCTGTTCGCTGTAGTTGGCCTGGTTAACATCGAAGTTATAGGTGCGCGATACACTGCCGCGGGTGTTGGGGCCGGTGAGCAGTTTGTCTGGCCCCTGGATTTGGTAATCGACAAATAAAATCAGTTCATAAACATTCACCAGGGCATCGCTGCCGACGCCGGCGGCGCGTTTATCCAGGCGCAACTCTTTCAGTTCCAGGCCGTAGGCGCCAGGGGTGCCAGCTGTTACTTCAGTGACCTTGTAACTGTGCAGCTGTTGGCGCAGGGCGTTCATTAGCGGGCCGTGGTTGTCGGTGCTTTTGATGGATAGATTGATGGCCTGGTTGTAGGCGGAGGTGTTGTCTGCGGTTTCCGCACCGCGCAGATGCCAGCCGCAGGCGGTGAGTGTAAGCAGTAATAAACTGGCGATAATTTTATTCATAATAATCTCGTTTGAATCCCACCCGGCCTCCCTTTGTTAAAGGGAGGGGCGGACTCCCCGTTTAGCGTGAATGGTGCAATCTCGCACTATGGCTTGTGTAGCGCACCCACTTCCCCCTTGGTAAAAGGGGGCCAGGGGGATTCCCTTAATTGGCAACGATATTGACCAATTTATTGGGTATCACAATCACTTTGCGCACAGTTACACCTTCCAGGAATTTCTGCACGTTTTCCTGTGCCAGGGCCATTTGCTCCAGGGTGTCTTTGGGGGCATCAACCGCGGCATCCAGCTTGCCGCGCAGCTTACCGTTCACCTGCACTACCACTTCAATGGTGGAGCGCACCAGGGCGCTTTCATCCACCTGTGGCCAGGGGTGTGTCAGGGGAATATCGCGGTGGCCGAGGGCTTGCCACAGGGCTTGGGCAATGTGCGGCACAATCGGCGCGAGCAACAAAATTGCCGCTTCCAGGGCTTCGCGCTCCACCGCCAAACCTTGCGGGTTGGCGCGATCGGCGAGCTTGCTGGTTTCGTTGAGCAATTCCATCACCGCGGCTATGGCGGTGTTAAAGGTTTGGCGGCGGCCGTAGTCGTCGCTGACTTTTTGAATGGTCTCGTGGGTTTTGCGGCGCAAATCTTTTTGTTGTTGCGGCAAATCGGCAGCGCTGAGTGTGCCGGGGGCGCCGGCATTGATATGGCCTTCCACCGCTTTCCACAAACGGCGCAGGAAGCGGCTGGCACCTTCCACTCCGGAATCGCTCCACTCCAGGCTTTGCTCTGGCGGTGCGGCGAACATGGTGAACAAGCGCACTGTGTCGGCGCCGTATTGGTTGATTACCGATTCCGGATCTACACCATTGGCTTTGGATTTGGACATTTTAATCACGCCGCCAAATTCCACGGCTTCGCCAGTCGCCTTGTGTTTGGCGGCAATAAAGCGGCCTTTGTCATCCCGCTCGATAACCACGTTTTCCGGTTCTATCCAGTTTTCCTTGCCATCCTGTTTGATAAAAAAGGATTCGGCATTGACCATGCCCTGGCAGAGCAAACGCTCGAAAGGTTCGTCGCCGCTGACCAGGCCTTCATCGCGCATCAGCTTGTGGAAAAAGCGCGAGTAGAGCAGGTGCAAAATGGCGTGCTCGATACCGCCGACGTATTGATCCACCGGCAGCCAGTAATCGGCGGCGGCTTTGTCGATCATGCCGCCGGTAAATTGCGGGCAGGTGTAGCGCGCGTAGTACCAGCTGGATTCCATAAAGGTATCGAAGGTATCGGTTTCGCGCTCGACGTATTGGCCATTGAGTTCGTCTTTTTTCCACTCGGGGTCGGCTTTGATGGGCGACTGCACGCCGTTCATCACCACATCTTCCGGCAGCAGCACCGGCAGCTTGTGGGCCGGCACGGGAATCTCGCCGCCTTCGGGCAAATTAAACATGGGGATAGGCGCGCCCCAATAGCGCTGGCGGGATACGCCCCAGTCGCGCAAACGGTAGTTGGTTTTTACCCGGCCTTTGTTGGCCATTTCCAGGGTTGAGGCTATGGCATCAAAGGCGGCGTTAAAGTCCAGGCCGTCGTATTCGCCGGAATTCACCAGCACACCTTTTTCGGTGAAGGCCGCTTTACTTAAATCAATCTCTTCGCCATTGGCGGGCGCAATTACCTGGCTAATGGCGAGATTATATTTTTGCGCAAATTCGTAATCGCGCTGGTCGTGGGCGGGCACCGCCATCACCGCGCCTGAACCGTAATCCATCAGCACATAGTTGGCCACCCACACGGCTACAGGCTCGCCGGTAATGGGATGCAGGGCTTTAATCCCGGTATCCATGCCCTTTTTTTCCATGGTGGCCATATCGGCTTCGGCGACTGACTGAACTTTGCACTCTGCGATAAATTGCGCGAGTGCAGGATTGCTTTCGGATAAGAGTTTTGCAATCGGATGTTCAGCGGCAAGGCTCACATAAGTCACGCCCATAATGGTGTCGGGGCGGGTGGTGTAGATATCAAAGCCGGTGAATTCGCCCACCGGTGCCGCCAAATCAAAATGCATCTCCAGGCCGCGACTTTTGCCGATCCAGTTGCGCTGCATGGTTTTAACCTGCTCCGGCCAGTGGGGCAGCTTGTCCAAATCGTTGAGCAATTCTTCGGCGTAATCGGTGATTTTAATAAACCACTGGGGGATTTCCTTGCGCTCTACCAAAGCGCCAGAGCGCCAGCCGCGGCCATCAATCACTTGCTCGTTGGCCAGTACGGTTTGGTCGATAGGGTCCCAGTTCACGGTGGACATTTTTTTGTACACCAGGCCTTTTTCGTACAGACGGGTGAAGAACCACTGCTCCCACTTGTAGTAGTCGGGCTTGCAGGTGGTGAGTTCGCGCGACCAGTCAAAACCAAAGCCCAGCTGCTTGAGCTGGTTGCGCATATGGTCGGTGTTGGCGTAAGTCCACTTGGCCGGTGCTGTGTTGTGCTTGAGGGCGGCGTTTTCCGCCGGCAGGCCGAAGGCGTCCCAACCCATGGGGTGAAGCACGTTTTTGCCCTGCATGCGCTGGTAGCGGGCGATCACATCCGTAATGGTGTAGTTGCGCACATGGCCCATGTGCAGCTTGCCGCTGGGGTAGGGGAACATCGCCAGGCAGTAGAATTTCTCTTTGCTGGGGTCTTCAACAACCTTGAAGCTTTGGTGTTCCTGCCAGTATTGCTGGGCCTGGGCTTCGACTTCGGCGGGGTTATATTGATCTTGCATGGGGCGCTCTTGCATGGACGTGGACGGCCTATACTGAAGGTGGAAAGTTGACAAAGGCGGTGATTATAGAGGCTGTGCCGCCTGCGTGGGTATAAATATGTTGCTGTGCGCCAGCGGGTCGCAGGCAACAAAAACCGAGGTATCCGCCATGAAACAACCCACTAATCCCTACCATTCCACCCCCCTGGATTTCCCCCTGAGTGCCGAGGAAACCGGTGCTTTGGCCAGCCTGAAAGATGGCCTGGAGCAGGAAGTGGAAGACCTGGTGAAGCTGGAGCTGACCGCCGAGCAGATGCTGGGTGAGGAAGTGGATTTGGCCAAGGCCTATATCCAGGACGATGCCCAGCATGTATGGGCCGACCTGAAGCAAGGCCTGCACCAGTGGGAGCTGGCCACCGGCGAGTGGTTGCTGGGCGCGGCCGACCCCACCCGGGTGGACTGGGAGCTGAACCACTGGTGGGATAAGGATTCTTCCAGCCACTAGCCCGGCCCCTGCTGCACATGGGGTGTGGCCGTTGCTGATCTTGCGGCGGCCGGCTGCTATGCTTGCCGCCGCTGAACACTATTCTTCTTATTATTAAGCCCATCCGGCAGGGCAATTCGGTCTCTTCCGCTAATTACCCACGAAGAGAACATCCTATGGCTTATGCAATGCGCCCGCCCTGTTGGTTGCCCCTGTTATTGATCCTCCCCTTATTGGCCCTCACCGGTGTACCCCAGGCTATGTCGACTCCCAACCCTGATCGCCCCACAGATCCCGTCTACCTCTGGGCCGAAAAACCCTTGGTCAGCCCCGACCGCGAGCATATAAAAAACCAGCGGGTGTACGCGGTGGATAACCCCGCCCTTATTCCCTACTGGCCAGCGCAGCC
>CAMLRI010000042.1 GCA_946482385.1 uncultured Cellvibrio sp. | reverse complement strand
GACTATTTAATAAACGACTCACACCCAACCGTAAGGAAACGCCATGCCCGAAATATTCTTCCCCTCGCAAAACCTGGCCGCCGAAGCCTTATTCGAAAAAAACCATCCAGCACTGGCTAATTTGCACCGCAACAACAGCCTTAATTGTTCGATCTTAACTGCCAACATGCCCTATTGTCTTGGCGAGGCAGGGGTGCATCCAGAAGGCAAAATCATTACCCAAATTTTGGGTGGCCTACCTGAAACATCGCGCCAGAATTTGGCGTGCACCATAGATACAGCTGGCGACCTAACCAATACCCTGGCAGCTTTTTATGATAAGCACCTGGCTTTCTTTAATTTACAAAACTCGGCCGGATTGGTAGGCGCCGGCGCTACCGCCAGCGAAGCGAGGCTAACAGGGCTGCAAAAAGCCCTTGTAAACTATCAAAAAGCACTAGAGGCTTTGCACAAACACAAAGGTATTGGCCGCGGCCCAAGCGCCACCTATGCAGAACTAAAAAGCCGCGCGCGCCTGGCGTATCAGCAGTTGCAAGTTAAATATCACGCCGAACTCAATAAACTCGCCACCCCGGGCAGCCTGGGAAAAAACCGTGGCAATGCCCTTGCCAGTGCCGATAGGGGTATTGCCCTGGCGCAGCGCCGTGGCCGCCGGATTAATGTCGCGAACAATGCCCAAGCCTTGCGACTAGCTCAGCTAGCCAAAGGGGTATCCTATGCAGGTAAGGGTTTGATAGCGTTGGATGCCGGAATTCGTATTAATGGCGTGCACAATACCTATAAACAGGGCGGCAACTGGCAAAGGGAAGCGGCGATACAAACCACAGGGTTTGGATTTGGTGGCCTTGCAGGCATTGCAGCTGGAAATGCGGTCGTTGCAGGCTTAACGACTATAGGGTTAGGTTTAACACCCGCTGGATGGGTTGTGCTTATTGGAATCGGTGTGACCGCAGGATTCGGCGCCGCATATACCACGGACAATCTTTTTCAGAGATTCGCAGCCTGGATTTATGACAGAGGTTCAAATTAATGCTTAACAATGCTCAAGATTGGTTCTTTCTATTTCTTTTCATTTCGACCGGATTTACCTCCGTCTCTCTACTGATTTTTGCCCAATTCAGCATGAGGCCTATGGAAAAGAAAATGAAAGCTGATGGAATATCTAATGATTTTCTATGGGATGGTGTTGGCGCTAGAGTTTTTTCTTATGCCTTTGCTATTGTCTTTCCAGAAAAGTTGGCACTGCGCCTTAACCGCCTAATGGATGTGAAACGCATTCGGAGTTATGCCAGTAAATCCGACTGGTGGAGAGGTATTTTTTTCTTGAGCATTACTTATTCATGGCTACTGGCCATCTTGATTGGTTCAGCCCTAGGTTACGCAAATTAACATGAACCTTTAGTCCACCCTAAAAACATCAAAGTACGCTAATTTCAGCCCCAAGAGGAAAGCCAAATGCACAAGCATGCTGCTCAACCTATGAGCGAATGGTTCTTTTGGTTTTTTCTAATAGGTTTTTTGCTAACAGCCATTTTTTGGATAGCCTTTGCGCGATTCTCAATGGCTCGGATTGAACGAGAAATGAAAAAAGACAATCTACCTGACACTTTCCTTTGGGATGGGTTAGGCGGGAGAATCGTTTTCTACGCCCTGGCAATAACGCTCCCTGAAAAGACAGCCCAAAAAATTAACCGCCTTATTGATGTAACACAGGTCAAAAGCTACTCAAAAAAACAAGATGCAACTCTAGGATTACTGTTTTTAATATCAGCCAACACCTGGATAATCATCAGTTTAATTGCCATGGCATTTGGCCTTGATTAAATAATACCAGCACTAATTTACCGATGATTTTTAGTCGTATTAACTCACAAAAAAGGCAGCCAGTTACGGCTGCCTTTTTTGTAACAAACACACAAACACTTATTTCAAATCAAATCTATCTGCATTCATCACCTTGTTCCAAGCGGCGACAAAATCTTTTACCAATTTGGCTTTGGCATCGCTGCTGGCGTAAACCTCGGCGAGGGCGCGCAGTTGCGAGTTGGAGCCGAATACCAAATCGACGCGGGTGGCGGTCCATTTGAGTGCGCCGGTTTTGCGGTCGCGGCCTTCATAGGTATCGCCCACCGGGTGCCATTGGGTGCTCATGTCCAGCAAATTAACAAAGAAATCATTGCTGAGCGCACCCGGGCTGTGGGTGAAAACGCCGTGCTTGCTGCCACCGGTGTTGATGTTGATGGCGCGCAGGCCACCGAGCAATACCGTCATTTCCGGTGCGGTTAAACCCAGCAATTGCGCTTTATCCAACAACAATTCTTCCGGCGCTATGCTGAATTTGGCTTTGGTGTAGTTGCGGAAACCATCGGCAACCGGCTCCAGTACCGCCACAGAATCCACATCGGTTTGCGCTTGGCTGGCGTCCGTGCGGCCGGGAGCAAAAGGCACGCTAATACTTTGGCCAGCAGCTTTGGCTGCCTGCTCAACACCGGCGGCACCAGCGAGCACAATTAAATCCGCCAGGGAGATTTTTTTGCCGCCGCTGGCACTGGCATTAAAGTCGGCTTGTATGCCTTCGAGCACTTTTAACACCTTGGCCAATTGCGCTGGCTGATTGGCTTCCCAATCTTTTTGCGGCGCCAGGCGAATACGCGCACCGTTAGCGCCACCGCGCATATCCGAACCGCGATAGGTAGAGGCCGATGCCCAGGCAGTGCCCACCAACTCAGCCACACTTAGACCTGATGCCAGCACCTTGGCTTTGAGCGCTGCCACATCTTTATCGTCCACCAGCGGGTGATTAGCGGCGGGGATTGGGTCCTGCCAGACAAATTCTTGCTTGGGCACTTCTGGCCCCAGGTAGCGCGCGCGGGGGCCCATATCGCGGTGAGTCAATTTGAACCAGGCGCGGGCAAAGGCATCGGCAAAGGCGGCCGGGTCTTGGTGGAAGCGGCGCGCTATGGGTTCGTAAATCGGGTCGAAACGCAGCGATAAATCCGCGGTGGTCATCATCGGCGGATGTTTTTTCGATGGGTCGTGGGCGTCGGGGATCATATGCTCCGGCTTCACATTTTTCGCCACCCATTGGTTGGCGCCGGCGGGGCTTTTGGTGAGTTCCCAATCGTAGCCAAACAACATATCAAAATAACCGTTATCCCAGGTGGTGGGGTTGGGTTTCCAGGCGCCTTCAATGCCGCTGGTAGTGGTGTACTCGGCTTTGCCGCTGCCGTATTTGTTGATCCAACCCAGCCCCATGGTTTCTATGGGTGCCGCTTCCGGCTCTGGCCCCACCAGTTTGGGATCGCCAGCGCCGTGGGCCTTACCAAAAGTATGGCCGCCGGCCACCAGGGCGACAGTTTCTTCATCGTTCATGGCCATGCGGCCAAAGGTTTCGCGCACATCGCGGCCCGAGGCGACGGGATCGGGGTTGCCATCGGGGCCTTCGGGGTTTACGTAGATCAACCCCATTTGCACGGCGGCCAGGGGGTTATCCAAATCGCGCTTGCCGGAATAACGGCTATTGGGTTTGTCGCTGGTAGCGAGCCATTCGCGCTCGGCACCCCAGTAAACATCCTGATCCGGCTCCCACACATCGGCGCGGCCACCGGCAAAGCCGAGGGTTTTAAAGCCCATGGATTCCAGCGCGACATTGCCGGCGAGGATCATTAAATCCGCCCAGGAAATGTTTTTGCCGTATTTTTGTTTGATGGGCCACAAGAGGCGGCGCGCCTTATCCAAATTGCCGTTGTCGGGCCAGCTGTTGAGCGGCGCAAAGCGCTGTTGGCCACGACCACCACCGCCGCGGCCATCGCCGGTGCGGTAGGTGCCGGCGCTGTGCCAGGCCATGCGAATAAATAAGCCGCCGTAATGGCCCCAATCGGCGGGCCACCAGTCTTGCGAATCGGTCATAAGCGCGCGCAAATCGTTTTTCAATGCGGTGTAGTCGAGGCTGTTAAAGGCTTCGCGGTAATCAAAGCCCTCATCCATAGGGTCGGAGAGGTTGGAGTGTTGATGCAAAATGGCGAGGTTTAACTGGTTGGGCCACCAATCTTTATTGGCGGTACCGCCACCGGAGGATTTGGTGACTGCCCCGTGCATTACCGGGCATTTACCTGTGCTGGCTGGGTTGTGTTTGTCCATGGCTGTCTCCTATTCGTAACGGTAATTAATAATTGTGACTGAAATAATAAATCGGCCTTGTGGTGACATTGCCGAATAAAAAGATAAATTCGAGATCACAATTACCTTAGCCGATAAACAGCCAACCAGCGTAATTAATAGTAAATAAGCGAGCCATAGCGAAATTTTATATCACTATGGCAGACGCCATTTAATGGAAGGAAAAATCCTTTATGCTGCAATAAATTTTTATGAGTTATATAAATTTTTTTGTTTATTAAATTTGCGTATTGCAAGTGCGATAACAAAAACCTTGCGGCACCCTAACCTTGCGCAAGGTTAAACGCCTGCAAAGCATCCGGGCGGTCGGTAAATACGGCATCCACCCCCAGCGCCTGCATCAATTCCCAATCATCCTGGTGGTTCACTGTGTAAACCCAATTTTTTAAGCCGCGCTTTTGCGCATCAGCAACTAATTCTGCGTTGATAAAACTCAAATGGGTATTGAACGAATAGGCCTGGAGCGCATCGCAGCAGGCGGCGTAATCCAGCGGTATACCTTCAATCAACACCCCGCGCTTCAGCTGCGGCATTTGCTGTAAACATTGAAACAGCTGCTGGTGATCAAAACTGGACACGCAATATTGCTCATAGCTGCCCTGGTGGCTGCGGATATAATCATCCAACTGTTGCGCCAGCACAGGAACCACCTGCTCGCCTTTGATTTCGATATTGAGCAGGCAGCGGCCGCCAATTAATTCCAACACCTGTTGCAAGCGCGGCAAAGGCTCGCCATTGCTAAGCTGCTGCGCCTGCAAATACTCGCGGGTTTGGCGGGTAATAATACCTTCGCCCGATACCACGCGCCCCAAACGGCGGTCGTGGGTGACAAACAATTCGCCCTGCACCTGGAACACATCTATCTCAATCGCATCCACCCCTAATTGCAGCGCGCGGGCCATAGCGGCAAGGCTATTTTCCGGCAGGGGTTGCGGGCCGGCCAAGGGGCCGCCGCGATGGGCAATACACATCAAGCTCATAATGCATCCTGTTGGTAATCACATGAAAATGCTGGCAGCATAGCAGCAAATGTTAGCCCTGGAGTGACCCTGTGAATTTACGCGAATACTGGCCGTTTATTGAACGCATTTTAGCCCATAGCATGATGACCAAAGTCCTGCTAGTGCTGGCCTGTATGCTGGCCTTTTGGTTGGCGACCAAACTGCTGGATAGAATTATCCACGACGTTAGCATGCGCCGCGCCCTGGGCGATTTGCGCGTGCTCTACATCACCCGATTGATGAAGATTGCCATGGTATTTTTATGCCTGGTGGTGGTGTGCCTGATTTTCGGCCTGGGCTATAGCGAAATCTCCGTATTCCTGTCGTCGATTTTTGCCGTGGTGGGTATAGCTTTATTTGCGCAGTGGTCGATTCTTAGCAACGTAACCGCCAGCATGATTATTTTTTTCGGCTTCCCCTATAAAGTGAACGACCGCATTAAAATTTTGGATAAAGACGATGATATGAGCGGTGTGATTGTGGAGATCAGCATGTTCCATGTAATCCTGCAACGGGACGACGGCAACCTGATCACCTACCCCAACACTCTGATACTGCAAAAAGCCGTTTTAAAAATCGACCATCCCATCAGCCATAAACCTGAAGATATAAATGAAGACGGTTGAGTGAAAAAGCTGAGCAATAAAAAAGGGGCGCCAGTGTTGCGCCCCTTTTTTATTGCCAAGTCAGCGGTTACAACACCGCCACTATAGCCTTGGCGACATAATCCATTTTTTCAGTGGTTAATCCGGCGACGCTGATGCGGCTGGTGTCGGTCATGTAGATGCTGTAATCATTTTTCAACTTGTGTACCTGCTCCACCGTTAAACCCAAAAATGAAAACATGCCGCGCTCGCGGGCGATAAAGCTGAAATCGCGCGCCTGCTGCAAACTATTGAGCGATGCCACCAATTGCTGACGCAGGCCGGCAATGCGTTGGCGCATTTGGTCGAGTTCGCTGTGCCACATTTGGGTGAGTTCGTCGCTGCTTAATATCAAGCTGACAATAGTGGCGCCGTGGGCGGGGGGCATGGAATAAATACCGCGCGCCACATTCAACAATTGGCTGAGGCCGGCATCGGCCTGCTGGGGATTGGCAAACACCAAACTCAAACTGGCCGCGCGCTCGCGGTACAAACCAAAATTTTTGGAAAAGGAATTGGCAACAATCATTTCCGGCACCCGTTCGGCCAGCATGCGCAAACCATAGGCGTCCTCTTCCAGCCCTTCACCAAAGCCCTGGTAGGCCATATCGACAAAGGGAATGATGCCGCGCTCTACCAACACATCAGCCACTTGCAGCCATTGTGCGCGGCTTAAATCGGCACCGCTGGGGTTGTGGCAGCAGGCGTGCAGCAATACCAGATCGCCGCGCGGAATTTGTTGCAGGGTGTTGAGCATGGCAGCAAAGTCGATGCTGTGGTTGGCGTAGTCGTAGTAGGGATATTCCTTAAGGGTTAAGCCGGCACTGCCCAGCAGGGGAATATGGTTGGCCCAGGTGGGTGTGCTTACCCAAATACTGGCGCCGGGCTTGGCGCGCTGGATCAGCTCCGCCGCTACCCGCAGGGCGCCGCAACCGCCGGGGGCCTGCACAGTGCGCACCCGGTTGGCCTCTACGGCGGGATGGCCGCTGCCAAATACCAAGCGGGTGGAAACCTCGTTGGCGCCCGGCACCCCGGCAGGCGGAGTGTAGGATTTAGTGATGTCGCGCGCGATACGCAGTTTTTCTGCTTCGACAACGGCACGCATAATGGCGGTATGGCCGCTGTCGTCCTTGTAGACCCCAACACCCAGGTCGACCTTGTTGGGATTGGGATCCTTGGCATAGGCGATACTCAGGCCGAGGATGGGATCGTTGGGCAACAGCGGCAGAACGTCAAACATGGCAGGCTCCGGGGCGACGGGGGTCAAAAATGGCGGCGATTATACGCGCCTGAACAGCAAAAGGCCTGGGGCAAATCGCAGCCAACTACCACTCCCGGCAGGCTTGCAGGGGCGCCAGGCGCAGGCCATGATGGCACCCCCTTATCTGTTCCCGAGCCACGTGTGACCATTTCTGCCGAACCAAACCGCCCCCTGATTAGCCGCATATTCCACGAATGGCGCCAACTGGCGCTGTTGGGCGCGCCCATTTTGATTGCGCAATTGGCGCAAATGGCCAACGGTGTAATAGATACAGTCATGGCCGGCCACGCCAGCGCCGTGGATTTGGCCGGGGTGGGCATAGGCACCAGCCTGTGGGTGCCAATACTGCTGTTTTTTACCGGGGTGCTCGGCGCCCTGCAACCCACCATTTCCGGCCAGCGCGGCGCGGGGGACTGGCACAAAATCATCCCCACCACCTGGCAGGGGTTGTATATCGCCACAGGCGGCATGCTGCTGATGGCGGCGATTATCCTTAACCTGTCGCCCCTGCTGGTGTTACTGCAGCTGGATAGCGCCACCCACCGCGTAGCCGAAGGCTACCTCGACGCTTTTGCCTGGGGCATTCCCGCCCTGCTGCTGCTCACCGCCCTGCGCGGCCTCACCGACGGCCTGGGCCACACCCGGGTGATTATGGCCTTCTCGCTGCTCAGCACCCTGCTCAACCTGCCGCTCAATTACTGGTTTATTTACGGTGCCGATTTGGGGCTAGTGACCATTCCCGCCCTGGGCGGTATCGGCTGCGGCTGGGCGACCAGCCTGGCCAACTGGGCGGCCGCCGTCGCCCTGCTGATTTACCTCAACCGCAGCGCCGCCTATGCGCAATTGCACCTGCTGCGGGATTGGGTGGCGCCGTCGCTGCCTGAGTTAAAGCGCCTGCTGCGCCTGGGCTTGCCGATAGGCTTTACCCTGTTTGTAGAGGTGAGCATGTTCTGCATGATTGCGCTCTTCCTCGCCCCCCTGGGCGCCACCACGGTTGCCGGCCACCAGATAGTACTCAACCTGATTTCCCTGTTATTTATGGTGCCGCTCAGCCTGGGTATGGCCCTGACCCTGCGGGTGAGCTATTTAGTGGGCGCTAACGACCTGCCCGAAGCGCGGCTATTGGCGCGCAGCTCGCTGCTATTGGCGCTGGGGATTGGCTGCATTAATGCGCCGATTTTATTTTTTGGCCGCGACTGGCTCGCCAGCCTCTACACCTCCGACCCACAGGTGCAGGCAGTGGCCGCGCAATTGTTTATGCTGGGGGCGATTTTCCAGTTGGCCGATGTGGTGCAGGTCACCATGATTAATGTGCAGCGCGGCTACAAGGACACCAAAATTCCCATGCTGATTATGCTGGTGTCCTTTTGGGGGATTTGCCTGCCGCTGGGCTATACCCTCACCTTTACCGATTGGCTGGGGGCGCCACTGGGCGCGGCAGGCTTTTGGGTGGCGCTGATTGCGGGCCTGGTGTGCGCCGCCTTGCTGCTCACCTGGCGCATGTTGCGTTTTCGTTTGGTGAGCAGTTAGGCCAGTTGTGGCGGGGATATTTTCGCCAGCAGCTCTGGCGAATAGGTCACGCGGATATGGCTTAGGAATTCATCAAACAAATCGAATTCAAATTGTTTGAGTTCTTCGTTAGTGAAGGGGTTTTTGCGGTCGGGGTAATGGAGGCTTCCCATATCGGTGGATGCTACCAATAACAGATGCCCTCCCAAAGGGATAAAAGCCACTGGGCAGTGACCACCACCCTCCTCGTAGCCAAATCTTGCCTTAACCCAGGAAGCGGTTTCTTTTGGCATAGGTTGAAGATAAAAATTGTTCGCAACCGATGGCCATGCAGGATCGCTCGCCATACGAGAAGACTGCCCTTCACTATCATCCATTAGAATTTTGGCAGCGACTTGAAGCAATACTTGTTCATCCAAAAGATCCCTCCCCTCAAGTACAGGCTCAAAGATATCCATCACACTGACAAACAATGTACATACCGCAACATCATCTAAATTAACACTGCTTTCAAATTTCCATTTTTGCCGAGAAATCTCCATAGATTGATACAGGCGAGTACCATTTACCCAACTGCGAGAATCCATGCGGGTAAAGTCTCTTATCGGTGTCACCTCATCATAATGATCCCGATTAGCGGGGATCACTGGCAACTTTAAAAGCACTTCAGCGTTACAGAATTTGAACAGCAACAAATCGCCAGCGGAAATTTTTGGCCCTTGAAGCCCAACAGGGTAATCCATTATCGATACTTCCCAGTCTCGGCCAACACCTGAACAAAAGTTTTATTTGCGCCCACAGCCTTTGACTGATCAGCAACCTTGGAACCAACCGCAGCCAATGACTCAATAGCGGTCACAATATAGCGGCGAGTGATCTTGTCGTAGTTTTTCC
>CAMLRI010000041.1 GCA_946482385.1 uncultured Cellvibrio sp. | reverse complement strand
GCTCAGGTGCCCAATCCCGCTGTCGCCAGTGCTGCACAGTTTATGCGCTCCTTACTGGATGCCCTGGATACCGCCGCCAACTTTGCCGAGCCAATCCGTTTACTGGAGGATTTGGCGCAGGTTATGGATGAGCGCACTTGGGGCGAACGCCCGGGCTGGCAGGAGCAAGAGGCTCCCGCTCGCTTTGGCGACTTTGTTCGCGCCCGCTTGGCGGAGTTGCAATAACCCTTCGCTAAGGCGCAATCCACCGCCAACCCCATATGGCCACTATGAATTTTCATAGTGGCCATATTTTTATGGGGCGGGATTTTTTAGAATCGCCAAAATTTTTTTCGGGATTGGAGATGGGCTATGAACCTTGCGGCGTTAACCTTGTATATGACCAGCGGTTGCCACCTGTGTGAGCAGGCGGAAGAATTATTGTGGCCATTGTTGGATGAGTTTTCCCTGCGCCTGGCGCAGGTAGATATTGCCGATAGCGACGAACTGCTGGAGCGCTATGGAGTGCGTATTCCGGTGTTGTTGTGCCTGCGCAGCGGCGCCGAATTGGCGTGGCCCTTTGATCAACAACAGGCGCGCCAGTTTTTACAGGGTTGTGTATAGGTTTGCTGGGTTGTGACCGCCTGGCTGTGTCAGGCGGGTAGCGCAGCCGAGTCGTTCATATCTGAACTTCTAATCGCTTTGTTCACCCAATGCAGGGCCTCTGCATAAAGGTCCGCCAGGGTGTCGCCATCAATACCCAGGTTTTCCAGTTTATTCCAATCTATTTGCGACCAATTACCGCGCTCATGCTGGCAGGCAACCTCCAACAGCCAGGCTTCGCCGCTTTGGGCGCTGGCTGATGTGGGCTGTTGCACCGTTTGGCGGATAATTTGTTTAAGCGATTCATTCAGCGGCAACTGCGCCAGCAGCTCCTCCATGGGGATATCCACAAAAGCATCCAATACCGACAAAAAACCAACGGCATAACTGTTATCGCTGCGGTTTTGCAAACTATTGCTATTGCTGTGTTGCGCCAGCAATTCACACAGGCGTCCACGGCAGAGTGCCGTTGCCAATAATTCCGGCGACTTGCCGCCTAAATTAGACATCACCAGCAGGTTGATCCAATGGCGCAGTTTGTTAAAGCCCAGCAGCATAATCGCCTGACGCAGCGATTCCACCTCGCGGTTAAGCCCCAGGGCCACGGAATTAACCAGGCGCAGTAATTTGTGGCTCAGGGCATGGTCGCTGGCGATCATGCGCTCAATTTTATCCACCGGTGCATTGGTATCGTGCAGGGCACACAATAGCTCCAGGGTGGCCTGTTGTTGCAGGGTAAGTTGGTGTTCCAGGCCAAGGTCGGGGCGGGTAAAAAATGATCCTTGGAAAAAATCAAACCCCAGGGCCTTGCATTGGGCAAAGAGTTTGTGGCTGCTGATATGGCTGACCACCAATTGCATACCAAAGAGTTTTAAGTGCTCTATATCCTGTTGGATTTGCTGAGGCTTTAAGCGGCGCACATCCATGGTAATCACATCGGCGTAGGCGAGCAGGCCTTCGCTATCCAGGGTTAACTCAAAGTCACTCAGGGCAATGGTGTAACCGCGCTCGCGCAATTGCTTAATGGCGTGCAGTTGGGTGGCGTTGATCTGGGTGGCATTGTGGATTTCCACCACCAGTTGGCGCCGCGAGCAGGGTGCGGGGTTATCCAGCAGGCGCGGGGAGTAGGGCACATAAGCGGGCAGCTGGCCAACCAGGCTTTCCAGCTGTTGTTGGTCCATCGCATTGAACAATTGTTGTGCGCCATCTGTGCTTTGGTTGTGGCAGAGAAGCTGATAGCTGTTGACCTGCAGCTGGGCATTAAAAATGGGTTGGCGGGTGAGCAGCGGCAGCTGGGTCATGGGCGTAGAGTCGGTCTCTGGATTTGCGTAAAGGAAAAACAATCGCTTGAGTCTAGCAGGCGGCTAAGCCGCGAAGCGAAAAGCCCATGCTATTTTGGGCGACATTTTCATTATTGCCTATACTCACAGCAGTATTAATCTGCACCCGGCGGCTCAGTCATTAGGATTGGGCGCCAGCTATGGGGCGATAATATGGGGCAATAAAAGGGGGCGCAGTGTAGCCCAAACCACGGGATGAGTTCATGTCCAAAATTTTAGATTCCGTTGATCAGCGCACCCGCCTGGTGGGTGAAAACCGCCTGGAGCTGTTGATGTTCCGCCTCAACGGCCGCCAACTGTTTGCGATCAATGTGTTCAAGGTGCAGGAGGTGGTGAAGTTGCCGCCGCTGCGCTCGGTGCCCCACAGCCACCCGCACATACGCGGCGTGGCGCATTTGCGCGGCCAAACCGTACCGGTAATCGACCTGAGCGCCGCCATAGGTGCTAACCCGCTGCGCGATTTGGACAATGCCAATTTGATTGTGGCCGAATACAACCGCTCTGTGCAGGCATTTATGATCGGCGGGGTCGACCGCATTGTGAACCTGAATTGGGAGCTGATACTGCCGCCGCCCAAGGGTACAGGGCGTGGCCATTTTTTAACGGCGATTACCCGTATCGACGAGCAGATAGTGGAAATCCTCGATGTGGAGCGGGTGTTGGCCGATATTATTCCCTACAACACCCGGGTGTCGGCCGACGTGCTGGATCAGGATCTCACCGCCGAGGCCAAAAAACGTAAACTCAAAATTTTGCTGGCCGAAGATTCCCCCACCGCCGCCAACCAGGTGCGCGAAACCATGGCCAACCTGGGGATAGAGGTGCTGGCGGTGCAGGATGGTTTGCAAGCCCTGAATTTATTGCGCCAGTGGGCGCGCGCCGGGCGCAATATGCAAGACGAAATATTGATGTTGGTCACCGATGCGGAAATGCCGGAAATGGATGGCTTCCGGTTAACGGCAGAAGTGCGCAAGGACCCAGCCTTAAAAGATATTTATGTTGTGCTACACACCTCGCTCAGTGGCAGCTTTAACAAGGCCATGGTGGAGAAGGTGGGTTGCAATGATTTCCTGTCAAAATTCCAGCCGGATGAATTGGCCACTGTGGTGCAAAAACGCTTGCGCGAGTATGTAAGTGCGCATCCCTGATATTGGCCTTTATCTGCAAACTGAAAAGTTGACGAAATACAAAATCCACACCATAAAAAACGCCGGTTTGAGCCGGCGTTTTTTATGGCAGTTTATTTTTTGGCGGATTACTAGAGCTGCATATTGGCTTCTGTATCGCTAATAAAACGCGGTTGTTTTTCCCCCGAGGCGATAGGCATAGATCACCGAAAACGCCAGCACGTTTTGCACATAGCCGCGGGTTTCTTTAAAGGGGATGGTTTCAATCCACACATCGTAGGGCAATTGGTTGTCCTTCTCTTTATTCAACCATTGGCGCACCCGACCGGGGCCGGCGTTGTAAGCGGCGGCGGCGAGTATGCGGTTGCCATCATAAGCCTTAAGCAGTTGCTCCAAATAATGGCTGCCAAGGGCAATATTTTTTTCCGGTGTCAGCAGATCCTGGTGTTGGTAGCGCAGGCCATTGCGCTGTGCAGTTTGTTTGGCGGTGGAGGGCAGTAGTTGCATCAGGCCCACAGCCCCGGCAGGGGATTTGGCGTCGTGCATAAAGGCGCTTTCCTGGCGGGTAACGGCAAAAATCAGCAGGGGGTTAACCGAGGTTTTTTTCGCGGCCTTGCTGACCTGGTCTTTGTAGAGCACCGGGAAACGCACTTCCAAATCATCCCAGTAGTTGCCATCTACCATGGCTTGGATGCCGTGGCGATACCATCCCCAGTTTTGTGCCAGGCGGCCGGCAATGGCAATTTCCTGTGGTGGCAGGCGGCGGGTGCTGTAAAACCATTCGCGGCTGGCGGCGCCCATATTGCCGAGCAGGTAAAACTCCCGCGCGCGCTGGATGCCGGGGTTGTTTCTGACTTTGCTGAGCTGCTCGGCAGTAAAGGTGACCGGGCGGTCGAGCAGGTGGTAGTCGATACCGGTTTTATCGGCGGCGAGGAAACCATAAAAACTGCGTTGGGGTGCCAGGCTGGCATAGATACTGGCTGGGGTTTCGCCATTGTTCTCAAGAATTTTCAGCTCTTCCATAGTGCGCGCTTGCCAATAGCGCCAGCGCTCGCTGCGGCGTGCATCCTCGGGCAGGCGGGTGAGCCATTCGTTGACCTTTTCCCACTCCTGTTTGCGCAGGGATTCGCGGATCAGCCATTCCACCAAATCCACCCGCGTCAGCCCTGGGGTAGATGCCACCAATTGCTCGGCTTCGCGGTCGTGATCCTGGTGCAACAGGCGCTGGGCCAGTTGGTATTTGATCTGGATGCGATCTTCATCGTTAAACAATTGCTGGGCATCGTAGTGGCGCCACAGGCGCAGGGCGTCGAGCGAGTCCTGGCGGGCGTACTTTTCCAGGCCAAATAAAATCAGGCTTTTCATCTCCGGGCTTTGGCGGGAAAACTTGGCGGTTTGCTTGATTAGCTTGGGGTTGGTGTTAACCGCTTGCAGTTGCAGCGCCAGGGCTTGTTGGGCAGCGGGCAGCTGCCGCGCCAAATAGCTGGCCATGGCTTTATCGCCGGCGCGCACCACCTTCAGGTGGCGCTCCCAGATTAATTCCGGGGTCATGCGCCCGGCTTTTTTCCACTGGGCAAACACCGGGTCGCAGGCTTTGGATTGGGTTTTTTCGATATTCCACAGCCCGGCTACTTCGTCCAGGGCGCTTTGATCGCCGGTTTGCAGGCGGGCGCGCAGGTTCAGGCAGGCCAGCTCAGGGTCGGTCAAACGGGCGTCGTAAAAGCGGCGGTAATCTGCCCATTGCTCGCGCTGGGCCAGGGTGCGCAGCCAGCGGTGGGTCATGCGCTCGGCCAGAAAGGAGTCCGGGTACTGGGCAAAAAAGCGCTCTACATCTTTGTAGGGCAGGTTGATCAGGCGCGGTACCAACTCCTCATATTCCAGGTAAGCCAGCAGCGGGTAGCCAGATAACTGCTGGGCCAAGCGGCGGTATTCCGCCAGGTTGCGGCTGTTGAGGGCCTTTTGTGCGGCCAGGTATTTTTTGCGCTCCAGGGAGTAGCGATCCGGCAGGGGGGGAACCTGGCTGCTAAGTACCGGCTCCGCTGTTGGCTTGCTGCTGGCGGCGGCACTGGTGTTGGGTGTTGTGGAGCTGGCTTGGCTGCTGGGCAGGAATACCACCGTGCCGAGCAATAGGCTGGCACCCAGGCCGAGGGTGCGGAGCAGGGGGGAGAAACTCATGGATACCTCTAACAGCACCAGGCGGCATTTGCGCTTGGTTGGGTCTGGCTACTGGGATATGATTCGACGCCTTTTTCGGGCGCCAGGCGCAATTGCGTAAACCGCGCCTATAGATCGCTTGAGAATATCAGTCTCTATACCCGTCTGCCACTCGCATTTGGGCTCAAAAACCACATTAATTATTCCATCTATGTCGCTGATTAAAATTGAAAAAGCCCAGTTGAGCTACGGCCTGCAAGTTATTTTGGACGAGGTCGAGTTCAGTATCGAAAAAGGTCAGCGCCTGTGCCTGATCGGGCGCAACGGCACGGGCAAATCCACCCTGCTTAAAGTCATTGCCGGTGAGGTGGATTTGGATAAAGGCGAGGTGATTCGCCAGGGCGGTAGCCGTATCGCCCGCCTGGAGCAGGATCTGCCCGAGGCCGACGACCGCCTGGTGTTCGATGTGGTTGCCTCCGGCCTCCAGGGGGTAGGGGAGTTGCTGGCGGAATACCGCCAACTGGCCCACAGCCCTAATTTGGATGACGCCGCCCTGGCGCAGATGACCCGCTTGCAGCAGCAAATCGAAGCCTGCGACGGTTGGCTGCTGCAGCAAAAAGTGGAGGAGGTGCTATCGCGCCTCGATCTGCCTGCCGAGCGCTATATGCGCGAACTCTCGGGCGGTTGGCGCCGCCGCGTCGCCCTGGCCAAAGCGCTGGTGTTGGAGCCGGATGTGCTCTTGCTCGACGAACCCACCAACCACCTGGATATAGCCGCCATCGAATGGCTGGAAAAACAACTGCTCGCCTTTAACGGCGCCCTGGTATTCATCACCCACGACCGCTCCCTGCTGCAGGCGCTGGCGACCCATATCGCCGAACTGGATCGCGGCAAGTTGCGCTATTGGACCGGCGATTACGCCAGTTTTTTGGTCTACCGCGAGCAGGCCTTAGCGGAAGAGGCGCGCCATAACGAGCTATTCGATAAAAAACTGGCGCAGGAAGAAGTGTGGATTCGCCAGGGTATTAAAGCCCGCCGCACCCGCAACGAGGGCAGGGTGCGCGCCCTTAAAGCGCTGCGCGAAACCCGCTCCCAGCGCCGCGAACAAATCGGCAAAGCCAATTTCAGCCTGGCCGCGGGCGAAAATTCGGGCAAGCTGGTAGCGGAGCTGAGCAATGTTAGCTATCGCTGGGGCGACAAACTGATTGTCGATAACTTCTCATCCGCCATTATGCGCGGCGACCGCATTGGCCTGGTGGGCGCTAACGGCGCCGGTAAAAGTACCCTGTTAAAACTGATCCTGGGCGAGCTGGAGCCGCAATCTGGCCAGATCCGCCGTGGTACCAACCTGCAAGTAGCTTATTTCGACCAGCTGCGCGACCAGTTGGACCTGGATAAGAATGCGGTAGATAACATCGCCGAAGGGCGTGAATTTATTGATGTTGACGGTAAATCCAAGCATATCTTTTCCTATTTGAGCGATTTCCTGTTTAGCGGCGAGCGCGCCCGCACCCCTTTGCGCGCCCTCTCGGGTGGGGAGCGCAATCGGGTATTGCTGGCCAAGTTGTTCAGTAAATCCGCCAACTTGCTGGTACTGGATGAGCCCACCAACGACCTGGATGTAGAAACCCTGGAGCTGTTGGAAGAGATACTCACCGAATACACCGGCACTGTGTTGCTGGTAAGCCACGACCGCGCCTTTTTGAACAACCTGGTGAGCAGTGTGATTGCCTTTGAGGGCCAGGGGAGGGTGCTTGAATATGTTGGTGGCTACGACGACTGGCTGCGCCAGGGTGGGCGCTGGACCCAAGATGATCCGGTTGAGGTGGCTGCCAAACCTGCGGTCGCACCTGTGGCGGCCGCCGCCAAGCCGGCGGCTAAAACCCGCAAGCTCAGCTACAAACTGCAAAAAGAGTTTGATGACTTGCCCGGTAAAATCGAACAGCTGGAAACCCAGCTGGAAGCTGTGCAGGCCGAGGTGAATGCTGCGGATTTTTACGCGCAGGCGAGCACCCAGGTAGAGGCCAAGTTGTTGCAGTTGGCACAGTTGCAGCAACAATTGGATGAGTGTTTTGAACGCTGGGCGGAGCTGGAAGACCAGCAGCAGTAAACCGCTGCCGGACGGGGGGGTTATTCGGCAGCCGCTGGTTTATGCACTAACACCGCCAGCACATCGCAATTGGCACCATGGAGGACGCTGTTAGGGGTTGAACCCAGCAGTAGGGCAAAGCCTTTGCGGCCATGGGAGCCAACGATAATCAGGTCGGCATCCTCCTGTTCTGCCAAATAGTGCAGCTCGGCAGCCGGCTGGCCCACCAGTACATGCTGTTGTTGGATGGGGTAATCAATACCTTTCGCCAACTGCGCCAGCTCTGCTTCGGCTTTGTGTACCTGTTGTTCTTGCACCCCGGAAAGGTCAACTGGCATGTCGCCGCCATAGGCAAAGGCGATAGGCTCAAGCACATGGGCCAGGCTCAGTTTGGCATTGAAACTGGCGGCTATAGCGGCGGCCTTTTGCAGCACCTGGGGGCAGTCCTCGGCCAGGTCGACGCCCACAATAATATGTCGGTAGAGGTTATGGGCCATGATGTACTCCTCGTGGTTATGCAGCCTATGCAATTTGTGCTTAACCCTTGTCTGTAGTGGTTAAGCCTGTGTTGTGTTAATCATAGTTGCTGTCGCTGCCTCTGCCAGAATCTCCAAACCCCTAGGGAATATCCATGAAAGTTTTGCTGCTGATTTTGCTTGCCATGGCGTTGGTGATTGCGCCCCTTTCCATGCTCAGGCCGACCCCCGAACAGCGCCGCCGCGAGCAGTTGCGTTTGGCGGCGCGGCAGTTGGGTTTGCGTTTTGCCATGCGCGCCCTGCCGCAACTAAAAACAGATATGGACGCCCCGCGGCCTATGCCCTGTTATTTCTTGCCGCCCCCGGCGGCGAATCAACTCACCAAGGCCGATGAGTGGTTTCTCACTCGCACCGCCTACGCCCACGAGGGCAATTTTTATCGCGAATGGGACTGGCTGGGGGAATCCCGGCCCACAGGTGAACTGCAAGCCTGGCTGCATCAGCAGATGGCAAGCCTGCCCGAAGGGGTGCGCGGCCTGAGTTATGGCCCGGCGGGTATCAGTGCTTATTGGGCGGAAAAAGAGGGGCAGGAGGCGCTTGAGGTAATCCACCAACTGCTGGGGCAAATCAGCTCGCGCAGCCAAAAGGCCGATGCATAAGCCCGCGAGTTGCCTAGTGTTTTACACCGGGATTTAAGGCTTTACGCCAAACTGAGTTGGCGCGGCTCTTTGAGTTCGCGGCTGAGGGAGGGGCGCGAACCATCGATAATTTCGCCCAACTCCTTAATCAATTTCAGGCGGCGGGGGTCGGCATCCAGGGATTCCAAAAGCAGTTGTTGTGCCTTGCGGTAAAAGGCCTGGGCCGAAAAACGGTCGCTAATCGCCATGGCCTTGTCCCCCTGGCCGACATAGGACATGACCGGCACCATCAAGCTGGCCCAACGCAGCTCGCTCAAGTAAATATCCAGCTCTACTTCAGTAATTTTGCCCAGGGCGACCAAGTGGGGCAGCAAATCTATAGCTTCCTGGATATGCAGCAGGCTTTTGGCAATTTGCGCATCGCTATCGCGCTGGTAACTGGCGCCGCCGTTACTGCGCCCCACGGCCAGTTGTTGGGCCCGCTCTTCGGCGCGGCGGATACTGGCTTCAATGTGTTCGGTGTTGTGATCTTCCAGGGCTAATACCTGGTTGAGCAGTTCGATAATCTTGTCGTTGATATGGCGGGCAATGCTGGTGCTGGGCAGTGTTTGCTCCAGGCAGGTGACTATATCCTGCAGCTTGTCGATTTCCATGCGCAGGCGACGCTGCTGCAGGCGGCGCATGCGGCGGCGCTGCTGCAGGTTATTCAGGATGCTTACCGCCAAGAGTGCGGCAACTGTGATAACAATCAAAATGACAAGGGCGGTCATGCGAAAATCAAATCTATCTACTATGGTTAGGTTGCTTAATAATCAGCCTGCGCCCTGCTGTTGTGTTTATTAAAAATCCATTAAAAAACAATAAGTTGTTTCTTGTTTTTAAACCCATTTACAGCTTTTGCGGCGGTTCGGCTGGCCAAGGGCTTGGGTTAAAAACAGGTTTGCTGCACCGTTTGGGGTTGCTAAAAGTCGCTTGACCCCCAAGGGTTATCGACTTATATATGCGCACTTTTTCACGCCGCCCCTAAACTCGCTGGGCATTTATATTACAAAGGAACGGCATCTTTATCATCTTTTTTGCTGCTCCCTCCTTAT
>CAMLRI010000040.1 GCA_946482385.1 uncultured Cellvibrio sp. | reverse complement strand
GCTGGTGAGCAGGCTGTAGAGGATATTGATACACCTTTCTTCCCCCGGCTATCCGCTGAACGGGGCACTACCGGGTCTTGGCAGACCGATGGATAAGGCTGGGTTAGCTTATCCATCGTTTTTGGCCGAGAAAAATCCGGGCGCCAGGCAGTGTTTGGCGTAGATTAAAAAATCAAAAAAACACAGAGATAAACTGCAATGAAAAAATTACCGCAATTGGCAAAGATAGGTCTAATTACCGCCGCTTTGTTGGCCATGAATTACAACCTTAATGCCCTGGCCGACACCCAGCTCAAACTCTGGCCCACAGCCCAATCGCCCATTAAAGATTCCACCGAGCTTCAGGCGCAGATTGAAAGCATTTTGCAAAAAATGACGCTCGAAGAAAAAGTCGGGCAAATCATGCAGGCGGAAATCCAAACGGTTACACCCGAGGATGTTAAAAAATATCACCTGGGTTCAATTTTAAACGGTGGCGGCTCCATGCCTAACCGTATCGACGGCGCCCAACCCAAAGACTGGGTGGCTTTTTACGATGCCCTTTATGACGCCTCCATGGATACCAGCGATGGCGGCCAGGCCATTCCAATTCTGTGGGGTACAGATGCGGTGCACGGCCACAACAACCTGGTGGGTGCCACTATATTTCCCCACAACATGGGCCTGGGTGCTACCCACAACCCGGAATTGATTCGCGCCATTGGCCATGCCACCGCGAAAGAAGTGCGCGCCACGGGCATTGAATGGGTGTTTGCTCCCACCCTCGCCGTAGCGCAAAACGACCGCTGGGGCCGCACCTACGAAAGTTATTCAGAAGATCCCAAACTGGTGGCCCAATATGCCACCGCTATGGTGGAAGGCCTGCAGGGCAAGGTAAACAGCGCAGAATTTTTGGCGGCTGACCGGGTGATAGCCACGGCGAAACATTTCCTTGCCGATGGCGGTACGGCTGGCGGTGACGACCAGGGCAATGCTCGTATCAGCGAAAAAGAATTAATCAAAATCCACAACGCCGGCTATGTGCCCGCACTGGATGCCGGTGTGCAAACGGTGATGGCCAGTTTCAGTGAATGGAACGGCGAAAAAATGCATGGCAATCACTATTTGCTCACCGAAGTATTAAAAAACCGCATGGGTTTTGATGGCCTGGTGGTAGGTGATTGGAATGGCCACGGCCAGGTGCCTGGCTGCACCAACGATTCCTGCCCGCAAGCCATTAATGCCGGTATAGATTTATTAATGGTGACCCACGATTGGAAGGCCATGATTGGCAACACCTTGGCGCAGGTGAAGTCCGGTGAAATTTCCCAGGCGCGTTTGGATGATGCGGTGCGCCGCATTCTGCGGGTAAAAATGCGCGCAGGCCTGTGGCATAAAAAACCATCGCAGCGCGCCTATGCTGCCGATCAATCGTCAGTAGGCAGTGCCGAACACCGCGCTATTGCTCGCCAAGCGGTGCGCGAAAGCCTGGTCTTGTTAAAAAATGCCAACCAGGTTTTACCCATCAACCCCACACAAACTGTACTGGTGGCGGGCGATGGCGCCGACCATATTGGCAAGCAGTCTGGCGGTTGGAGTGTGTGGTGGCAGGGCGTGGCCGATGCGCGGGAAAATTATCGCTTCCCCGGTGCCACCTCAATTTATGGCGGCATTAAAGCGGCGGTGGAAAACGCGGGCGGCAAAGCGCTGCTGTCGGTCGATGGCAGCTTTACGCAAAAGCCCGATGTGGCAATTGTTGTGTTTGGTGAAAACCCCTACGCCGAAGGTGTGGGCGATCGCGACACCCTGGAATTTGAACCGGCGCAAAAGAAATCCCTGGCATTGCTGAAAACATTAAAAGCCCAGGGTATTCCCGTGGTGTCGGTATTTATTTCCGGCCGCCCTATGTGGGTTAACCCGGAGTTAAATGCTTCCGATGCGTTTATCGCCGCCTGGTTGCCCGGCAGTGAAGGCGCTGGCGTGGCGGATGTATTAATTGCTGAGGCCAATGGCAAACCCCGCTTTGATTTTAGCGGCCGCTTGTCTTTCTCTTGGCCGAAGTTGCCGCTGCAAGACCAACTGAATCCGCACCACAAAAACTACCAGCCGCTGTTTAAACTCGGTTACGGTTTAACTTATAAATCCGGCAAAGCCGGCCCCAAAAACTTGCCGGAAAATGTACCTGGTGTCGCTAGCGATAAACCGCAAGACATAGTGCTTTACGCGGGCCGCCCCTTGTCGCCGGCCAATATGTTTATTGAAAATCCCGAGCGCCAGCAAATCCTGAGTGGTGCCTTTGCTGCCTTGCCCAAAGGCGATGTCAAAGTGAAAACCAGCGATAAGGATATTCAGGAAGATGCCCTCACCTTCACCTGGAAGGACACCTGGCGCGCCGGCTTAACTCTGGAAGGTGCAGACCCCCTGGATTTGCGCGCCCATGTAAAAACCGGGGCGCTGGCGCTGGATATCAATATTATTGAGCTGGGCAAGGGCGGGGTGTCTTTCAAACTTGAATGCCAAAAAGATGGCTGCGAACGGCAAGTGCCTTACACAATGCCTGCGCGTGCCATGCAAGGTAAAGGCTGGCACAGGGTGATAGTACCGCTCAGCTGTTTTGCCCGCGAAGGTGATGATATGAGTGCGGTGCCCATGCCCTTTGCACTGGAAACCGGCGGCTCGGGTGAAGTGGCCATTGCCAATGTGCAACTGCTGATTAATACCCCGGCCAATGCCCCGTTACTTGCCTGCCCGGATCACAAAACTGTGTCTGTCACTCCCGATATGCTGAACGAATGGTGGTCTATTGATTGGTGGTTGCCGCGTCACGAGCAAAAACTGAAAGACAAACAGGCCATTCTCGATAACAAAGGCAAAGTGGACTTGGTGTTTATTGGCGACTCTATTACCCAGGGGTGGGAAGGTGAGGGTGCTGATGTGTGGCAAAAGTATTACGCCAAGCGCCATGCCTTTGCTTTGGGTTTTGGCGGCGACCGCACTGAGAATGTGCTTTGGCGTTTGCAACATGGCGCGGTGGAGGGGCTAAACCCCAAGCTGGTGGTGTTAATGATTGGCACCAACAACACCGGCCATCGCCATGAAAATCCGGCCACCACCGCGGCGGGCATTAAAAAATTATTGGCTGAATTGCAGCAGCGCTTGCCCAATAGCAAACTGCTGCTGTTGGGGATATTCCCGCGCGATGCCCAGCCCGATGGCTACTTGCGCCAAATTAACGAACAGGTGAATGAGTTAATTGCCCAATATGCCGATAACCAGCGTATTTTTTATCGCAATATTAATCGGGAATTCCTAACACCCACCGGTGAGTTATCCAGCGAAATCATGCCTGACCTACTGCATCCCAACAGCAAAGGTTACGCCATTTGGGCCAAGGCTATCGAA
This sequence comes from uncultured Cellvibrio sp., assembly GCA_946482385.1. Next base: position 6,316 of record CAMLRI010000040.1, on the reverse strand, counting down.
AAAGATATTGCCCGGTTAATGCAATAAACCCCATCACAATCATAGCAACGGCACCCCGAGTGAAGCGGCACTTTGGGTGCCGTTTGTTTTTGGCAAAAAGACCCAACGCACAGACCCTGCCAAATAATTAAGCTAGGATTCATACCCAAGGCGTATAACCGACCGCTGTTATGGCGGTGTTCGTCTGTTCCATGAGTGAGTATCGCTGTCTATGAGTGCAGCCAATGCACTCTTTGTCTATCAATGCACTCTTTGTCTATCAATGAAAGGAACCACCCTAAGGAGACCTATGATGAAAAAGTACCTGATCGCTGTGGCCTGTGTATCGGCAACTTGCCTGGCTGTACCTGGCCATGCAGAGGCGCCGATTAAAGTGGATATGAAGCCCGGGTTGTGGCAAAACACTATGAAATACCAGGGCGATGGCGCTGCGCAAATGCAAGCCATGTACGGCGGGCAAATGGAACAGGCCATGGCGGATATGAAAAAGCAAATGGAATCCATGCCACCGGAGCAGCGCAAAATGATGGAAGAGGCTATGGCTGCATCGGGCGTTAAGTTTTCGCAAGAAGCGGTGACCCTGAATAATGGCGAAGTGAAAATTGATCAGCAGGGAATGGAGTCCAAGCAGTGCGTCACCCAAGCCGAAATTGATCGCGGTTACACCCCGGAAGTGGAAGAGAATTGCACCTCCAGCATGAAACAAATCAGCAAAAACCGCTTCAAAAGCACCCAGAAATGCAGCGGTGAAAATGCCACCCACATGGAGGCGGAAATCCAATTCCATTCACCAACCCACTACACAGGTTCCGGTGTTACCACCCAGGTGGTCAATGGCCAAACCTACAACATTGAGGTGAGTTTGGATGGCAAATGGTTGGGGGCGGATTGTGGCGATGTAAAGCCGGATAGCCTGGATGAATAATACGCTACCCTAAAGCTGCGCTAGGCACCGAAAAAAGCCCCTCGTGGGCTTTTTTCTTTTGCGGCTGTATGGCGATAAGTTGTTGGTAGTTTGTAATCCGAGTGTCACAAAGGCTTTCTATAGTGCGCCCTGCCTGCGTTTGTCTATATCGAGAGCCCTATGTCCCCTGCATCCCATAAGCACCTGCATTACAACGTTGTTTTAGTCGATAAACTTTGGAACCTGAAGCGCCTGTGCGAAACCCATTTAAAAATGCACATACCGCTCAACATGGTGTTAAAGGATGAAGAATACCGCGCGGAATTGCTGGAAAAAGCCCTGGCCACCGGCAACTCTGAATTAACCCAGCTGGTGTGGGACGTGCGCCAGATGGAGGATTCCATCATCACCGCCAGCCATAGCGGCGATGAGTTCAAACCCAAAAAGAAATCCCGCAAAGGTATTAAGCTGAATTACCTGAGTGCCGCCGCTTGCGCCCTGTTGGTATTTATGTGCGGTTATTTGCTGCGCGCGTTTTTGCCGCTCAATGCCGGTGAAGTCTTTGTGTTGGAGGCGATTGCCAATAGTCGCGTACAACCGGCCCTGCACAGCAAGCCGGAGCATGCCACTTACATGAATGCCCCTGGCTCTCGCGCCGACAAACCCCTGTTTCGTATCCACGGCTCCAATACCCTGGGCGAAAAACTCGCACCGCGTTTAGTGGAGTCCTATTTAATGGCCCGCGGTGCAACTAATATCACCACCGAAAAAGGGGCGAGCGATACGGAAAAATTAATTAGCGCCCAATTAAATGGCCGTATCGAATATGTGGAGGTTCATGCCCATGGTTCATCCACCGCCTTTAGCGATTTAATGAGCGATAAAACCGATATGGGTATGTCGTCGCGCCGTATCAAAGAACAGGAGCGCGAGCTGTTATTGGAAAAAGTGGGAGACCTGACCGAGCAGGGGGGCGAGCATATTATTGGCCTGGATGGTTTGGCCATAGTGGTAAACCCCAAGAATCCCATTAGCAATTTGTCTCTGCCTCAAGTGGTTAAGATTTTTTCCGGCGAAATTAATAACTGGTCGCAATTGGGCGGTGCCGATATGGCGATTAACCTCTACGCCCGCGATGAAGTTTCCGGCACCTGGGATTCCTTTAAAACTATGGTGCTCGATCCCTTCCAGGCGCGCTTGTCGCCCGGTGCCAAACGCTTTGAATCCAGCACCCAGCTGTCGGATTCCGTCGCCAGGGATGAGCAGGGCATAGGCTTTATTGGTTTGCCCTATGTACGCCGCGCAAAATTATTGGCGATTTCGGCGGCGGAAGGTTCGCGACCCATAGTGCCCACCCATTTTACCGTGAGCACCGAGGACTACCCATTGGCGCGCCGTTTGTATTTTTATTTGCCGCGCACCCATATCAATAACGATGCCGAGGATTTCACCCGCTTTAGCAACAGCGAACGCGGCCAGAGCATTGTGGAAGATATAGGTTTTGTATCGCAAAACATCAAAGCCGGTGAACCCTTTGCCAATAATTTTTACCCTGCCGATATGCGTGAACTCACCCAGCGTTCGCAGCGTTTGTCGATTAACTTCCGTTTTAAAGATGGCAGCGATGAACTGGATACCAAGGCCCTGTCGGATTTGGAGCGGTTGGTGAAATACGTTGAGCTGAATGCGCCCAAGCGTTTGCAGTTATTTGGCTTTAGCGATAGTGAGGGTGATGCGGCGCAAAACCTGGAGCTGTCGCTGCGCCGTGCCAAGGTGGTGGAGCAGCATTTGATTGAGCGGGGCATTTATCCACTGGTGGCCAAAGGCATGGGCGATGAAGCTCCCCTGGCCAGCAGTGATACCGAATCCGGCCGCCATATGAACCGTCGGGTAGAGGTGTGGATTTTGTAGGCCGTTAATATTTTCACGCAAAAAAAATCCCGACCATGCGTCGGGATTTTTTTTGCGTGTGTTGGCGATGGTTAACGCAGTTTGAAAAACTCCATCATCTCTTGCAGTTGTAGCGCCTGGCTGGTGAGTTCCTCGGCGGTGGAGTAGAGCTCTTCCGCAGAGGAGGAGTTTTGTTGGGTGGCAATACTGATTTGCGAAATGGCGGTATTGATTTGGCTGGCGCCCAGGCTTTGCTCGTCGCAGGCGGCGGAAATTTCCTGTACCAGGTCGGCGGTTTTGCTGATCTCCGGTACCATTTCATTGAGTAGGCGCCCGGCGTTTTCCGCTTGCTTCACCGAGCCGTTGGCTAACTCGCCAATTTCTTTGGCGGCACTTTGGCTGCGCCCGGCGAGTTTGCGCACTTCGCTGGCCACCACGGAAAAACCGCGCCCGTGTTCGCCGGCGCGCCCGGCTTCAATGGCGGCGTTAAGGGCGAGCAGGTTGGTTTGGTAGGCGATGTCGTCAATGACACTGATTTTTTGTGCAATCTGGCGCATGGCGTCCACTGTTTTACTAACAGCCTCACCGCCTTCAGAGGCTTCGCTGGCGCTTTTGCTGGCGATATTGTCGGTAATTTTGGCGTTGTCATTGTTCTGGGCAATGGAGGCAGTAATTTCCTCCATGGAGGCGCTGGTCTCCTCGATACTGGCGGCCTGTTGGGTGGCGGCCTGGCTAAGGGACTGTGCGGTTGCGCTTAACTCTTCCGAAGCCGAGCTGAGTGAATCGGCGGTGGAGCGTACATCGCCAATAATTTCTGCCAGCTTGCCCACCATGTTTTTAATGGCGTAGAGCACACTAACATTGTCGTTAGCATTTAATTGGATATTAACCGACAAGTCGCCGTTAGCTACTCTGCCAATGACCTCGGCGGTATAGCCTGGCTCCCCGCCCAATTGTTTCAGTAGGCTGCGGCTAATCAACCAACCAAGGGTAATGCTCGTCAGTATGCTAAACAAAATAAACCCTATGTTGATTGTGAAGGTGGTTTCGTAGCTGGCCGTGGAATGGTTGTAAGCCTGTTCTGCCACAGTGAGCTGCACATCGACCAGGGCGGTAAAACGTTCGGATACCGGATCTATATTGGGGTAGAGGCGGTTGAGTACAAAATCATCCAGGGCGGCACTGTTTTGGGTGGCGAGAATTTGTTGCAGTTCTTCGGTAGCCTTGTCGGCGCTGGCGAGCAATGGTTTAAGTTGGTTAACCAGTGCCTGTTCTTCTTCTACCAAGTGGGTGGCCAGGTAGGCATCCCAGCGCTGGTGAATCACTCGAGTTGCTTCGCTGACGCTGCTGCTGCCCTCGTGCCAACCCATGCCTTTGTTGCGCACCTTGTGCGCCACATCGACGATATTAACGGCGTACATATCGGCAATCAGCTTCAAATCTTTCAGAGGCACCACGCGATCCTGGTACACCGAACGCATCGCCTGGTTGGCGTCGCGCATGCCCAGGGTGCCCAGGGTGCCGATCACAATCATCAGCAGCACCAACACGCCTGCCAGTAAGGCCAGGCGCATGGCAACTTTCATATTGCTAAACATAGGTACTACTCCTTGAGAGAAGGCTGAGCAAATGCAGTGAAATATGGGTTCTTTTTTTCAAGTATTTATCGGCGCTTTTATGGTGTTTGTTCACAGAGGGGGCCTGCGATTTTGTTATAGCCGGTCAGCAGAGTTGCTAGAGCCATTTAAACCCTAGTAGGCATAGGGTTTTTTGTCAAAAAGTGTAAATACCGCTGACATCAGGTTTGTCAGCGGCTGTGCATTGGGGGGGGAGGGTGATGTGAGTGCGCAGAAAATTGCGGGGGAAATCCGGCAGGTTTACTGCAGGGCTGTCAAACACCAGTCGATAGCTGTGTTGTAACAGTCGCTGGGAAGCTGGTCGCCCAGCAGTACCAGGGTTTCGCGCACCTGGGTGAGATCGGTGCCGACGATATTGATATGCCCGACTTTGCGACCCGGGCGTACCTCTTTGCCATACCAGTAGGTGCGGGCACAGGGCAGGGCGCGCCACTCGGGGTTATAGTCGGTACCGATCAGGTTGACCATCACATTCTGGCCGAGGATTTGTGGCTCTGGTGTTGCCATGCCCGCTACGGCGCGCAGGTGGTATTCAAACTGGCTGATACTGGCGCCGGCTTGGGTCCAGTGGCCGGAGTTGTGTACCCGTGGGGCCAGTTCGTTAATCAGCAAATGGTCGCCTACGCGGAAGGTTTCCATCGCCATAACACCAACATAATTCAGGGCGTCGAGGATTTTGCCGAGCATGGCTTCCGCTTGGCTTTGCAGTGCCTGCAGGCGCGCCAGTGGCGCAACCGAAGCGTAGAGAATGCCATTGAGGTGCAGGTTGAGGGTGAGGGGATAAAACACTTTTTCGCCGGCGGCATTGCGCACTCCCACCAGGGAAACTTCCTCATCAAAATTGATGGCCTGCTCGGCAATGGCCTGGCCCTGCCAATCTTCAGGCACCTGGTCATCGTCGGTGCGCAACCAGTGTTGGCCGCGGCCGTCATAACCGCCGGTGCGGCGCTTGAGCAGCACCCGCTCGCCCAACTGGTCGCGCAGTTCGTTGGCGGTAATATCATTGGCCACATTGCGCCAGGGGGCGGTGGCAATGCCCAGGCTATCAATCAGTTCTTTTTGGGTTTTGCGGTCGGCCAGGCGGCCAAACACTGCCTTATTAATAAAGCGGGGGTGCTGGGCCAGGGTGTGGGTTACCAGAGTTTCCGGCCACTGCTCGCGCTCGGCAGTTACCAGGTCGCCATCGGCCAATAGCGGGGCGCTACTTTCGTTGATGTCTATCGGACGAACATCCAGTGCCAAAGGCATGCCAGCGTGTTGCAGCATGGCTCCCAATTGGCCTGCACCCAAAACCCACACTCGTTGACTCATGCGTTGCCCTCGCTGCAAAAAAACGGATTACTGATCGCGCGGATCTGGGTTATCCAGTACCGCTTGGGTTTGTTCCTGGCGGAATTGCTCGATTTTGGCGGCCAGGGCCGGGTCGGTCACCGCCAGTATCTGGCAGGCCAGCAGGCCGGCATTAAAAGCGCCCGCCACACCAATGGCCAGGGTGCCCACAGCAACGCCCTTGGGCATCTGTACAATCGAATAGAGACTGTCTACCCCGCTGAGCGCCTTGCTTTGCACCGGCACCCCCAGCACCGGCAAGCGCGTGTGCGCCGCCACCATACCGGGCAGATGGGCTGCACCGCCAGCACCGGCAATGATTACAGCATAGCCCTGATCCACCGCCGATTCGGCAAATTCCACCAGCTTTTGCGGGGTGCGATGGGCAGAAACCACCTCGGCATGGTGCTCAACACCCATCTGCTCCAGTATTTCCACTGCCGCCTGCATAGTGGCCCAATCGCTCTTGGAACCCATAATCACTGCAACTTTTCTAGCCATAGCCTGTGCCTGTTGGTGCTTGTCGGAAAAAAAGGGGCGCATCTTAGCATAAGCC
>CAMLRI010000039.1 GCA_946482385.1 uncultured Cellvibrio sp. | reverse complement strand
TTTACTCATCGGAAGGCCAGAAATACGTTCCCCATGATGCGGGTCAAATGATGTCTTACCATGAATCGGCAACCGGTCAGATTCTGGAAGAAGGTATCAACGAAGCAGGCTCAATGGCTTCCTGGATTGCTGCGGCAACTGCGTATAGCAATTACAGAAAGCCGATGATTCCGTTTTATATTTATTACTCCATGTTTGGTTTCCAACGTATCGGTGACCTCGCATGGGCAGCGGGTGATTCGCAAGCGCGCGGTTTCCTCATGGGCGCTACTGCTGGCCGCACTACGCTGAATGGTGAAGGTTTGCAGCATCAGGATGGCCACAGCCATGTATTTGCCAATACCATTCCTAACTGCCGCTCTTACGATCCCACCTACGCTTACGAGCTGGCGGTGATCATTCAGGACGGTATCAAGCGCATGTACCATGACAATGAAAACGTCTTTTACTACGTTTCATTGATGAACGAAAACTATCAACACCCGGATATGCCGGAAGGTGCTGAAGAAGGCATCATCAAGGGTATCTACCAACTGGAAAAGGGTACTGGCAAAGCCAAGAACCGCGTGCAGTTGATGGGTGCCGGCACAATTTTGCGCGAAGTGCGTTTTGCCGCAGAAATCCTGCGCAACGAATTTGATGTGGAAGCGGATGTATGGAGCGTGACCAGTGTGAACGAACTGACCCGCGATGGTCAGCGCGCTACCCGCTGGAATATGCTCAACCCAACCGCAACACCGCGCAAGCCCTATATCACCCAGGTATTGGAAGGTGCTGAAGGCCCATTTATTATCTCTACCGACAACCTCAAAACCTACTCCGAGCAACTGCGCGCCTATGTTCCAGGCCATTACACAGTGCTGGGAACAGAAGGTTTTGGTCGCAGTGATACCCGCACCCAGTTGCGTCACTTCTTCGAGGTAAACCGCTACTTTGTGGTGATTGCAGCGCTTAAATCCCTGGCTGACCAAGGCAAGATCAAAGCCGATGTGGTTGCCAAGGCCATCAAGAAATTTGGTATAGATCCAGAAAAAGCGGATCCCATGAGTGTGTAAAAACCATCGCCCTCCCACAAAGAGGGCGATGCTGTTTCTATTCGTATTCAATAACCGTTGATCGAACCGTTTAGCGAGGAATTACAGTGGCAATTCAATCAATTAAAGTGCCCGATATTGGCGGCGCAGAAGGCGTTGAAGTAATCGAAATCTCCGTCAAAGTGGGCGATGTTATCGCCGAAGGCGATTCGATTGTCGTGCTCGAAACCGACAAGGCTTCAATGGAAATACCCGCCGATGCATCAGGCAAGGTTGTCGCTATTAAAGTGAATGTGGGTGACAAGGTTTCCCAGGGCGATTTGCTGTTGGAAGTTGAGGCTGCGGGCGCCAGTGCTGCCGCAGAGCCAGCGCCCGCACCAGTGGCGGCTCCCGCTCCGGTTGCTGCCGCGGCGCCGGCAGCCAGTGCCGAAATCAAGATGCAGGTGCCCGATATAGGTGGTGCTGAAGGTGTGGAAGTGATTGAGGTTTGCGTCAAGGTTGGCGATGAAGTCGCCGCTGGCGACTCCTTGATTGTGCTGGAAACCGATAAGGCTTCCATGGAAATTCCAGCCGAGGCCGCAGGCAAAATTGTTAGCCTGGCACTGAATGTTGGCGATAAGGTTTCCCAAGGTGCGGTGATTGGCGTATTGGCCACTACTGGCGGTGCAGTTGCTGCGCCGGCAGCAGCGCCTGCAAAAGCGGAAGCTGCACCTGCTCCTGCACCCAAAGCAGAAGCGCCCAAGGCGGCCCCGGTTGCCGCCAAAGTAGAAAAAGCCGAAGAGGTTGTGCAAACCGGTGATGTGTATGCTGGCCCGGCGGTGCGCAAGCTGGCCCGTCAACTGGGTGTTGATATGGGCAAAGTATCAGGCACTGGCCCCCGCGGCCGCCTGTTAAAGGATGATGTTCGCGCTTATGTGAAGCCGATTGTGCAAGCGGCGCAATCTGGCGCTTCATTAGGTGGTGGCTCGGGTATTCCTGCATTACCAGTTGTCGATTACTCCAAGTTTGGTGAAATCGAAATCGTTAAAATGAGCAAAATCAAAAAGCTGACTGCGGAAGCAATGACGCGCAGCTGGTTGAATGTTCCGCGTATTACTCAATTTGACGATGCCGACATCACCGATCTGGAGGCTTTCCGTAACAGCATGAAAGCGGAAGCGGAAAAGCGTGGCAGCAAGCTGACTCCGTTGCCGTTTATTGTAAAAGCTGTTGCCGCTGCATTGGTGGCTGAGCCTTCGTTCAACGTGTCTATGCATCACGACGGCGAAAGCATTGTGCAGAAAAAGTTTGTGCACATTGGTATTGCGGTGGATACCCCTAATGGTTTGTTGGTGCCGGTGGTGCGCAATGCCGATAAAAAAGGCCTGTTTGAATTGGCTGACGAAATTAATGTGCTTGCCAAAAAAGCTCGCGATGGCAAGTTGACTCCAGCTGAAATGCAGGGTGGTTGCTTCACTATTTCCAGCCTGGGTGCTATGGGTGGCAATGGTTTTACCCCCATGGTGTCTGCGCCTAACGAAGTGGGTATTTTGGGTGTGTCGCGTGCGCAAATGAAGCCGGTGTGGAATGGTAAAGAGTTTATTCCGCGCAACATGCTGCCGCTGTCGCTGTCGTACGATCACCGTGCGGTCAATGGCGCTGATGCTGGCCGTTTCATGACTTATCTGGTGTCTGTAATTGGTGATCTGCGTCGCCTGTTATTGTAATCCGTAGAGTTAGTTTTACATTGCAACAAAAAAGCCAGCGATTGCTGGCTTTTTTGTTTTGTGTGCACCATTCTGAGCAGGGTTTCTACTTACAATAAGTTATCGGCATAAAAATTCGGTTATCTCTTTTCAGTAATGGGTGGGTAACCATGAAAATTTTACAGCGCTTTATTCTCTTGTCGTTTGGTGCAGGCTTGTTGTACGCGTGCCAAGGCATCACGCAAATTCACGATCCCAATAATACTTACACACCAGAAAGCACCTATCAAAAATTGGTGGGCGATTACCCGTTTATTGGCATCGCCTCTGCCTTGCCTACCTCCGGTGTTGTGGAAATCAAAAACCTGACTTATGTGCGTTATGGCAGGCGAGCTTTGCAATTGGATTTGTATTTACCGCGTATAAAAAACGCTGTGCCCAGGCCGGCGGTAGTGTTGGTTCATGGCGGTGGTTGGCGCGCAGGTTATAGAGCCAACTTTACTCCCTTTGCCATTGCCATGGCGGAGCGCGGTTATGTGGCGGCTACTATCAGTTATCGTCTTTCGCCCGAGGCTAAATACCCTGCAGCTATTCAGGATGTAAAAGCGGCTATTCGTTGGTTGCGTAGCCGTGCGGATAAATATGGCGTTAATCCACAACAAATTGCCGTGGCAGGTGGTTCCGCTGGTGGGCAGATTGCGAGCCTGGTTGGGGTAACCAATGGCCTGGAAAAATTTGACCCCCAGGCGCAACACAGTAAAGTCAGCAGCGATGTGCAGGCGATTATTGATATAGATGGCATCATCGATTTTACGGCGCCGGACGCATTGGTGCACGAGAATGATCCGCGCAAAAACCCTTCGGCGGCAGGAGCCTGGTTTGGAGGGCGCTACGAGCAAGTGCCTGAGTTATGGCGCGAAGCTTCGCCGCTGTTTTATGTGGGTGATAAAACTCCGCCGATTTTATTTTTAATCAGCGCACAACCGCGCTTTACCGTCGGTTACCAAGAGATGATGGGAAGAATGCACCAATTGGGGCGGGTAGCGGAGCGGGTGCAGTTGCCCGATACGCCCCATTCCTTTTGGTTGTTCGATCCTTGGTTACAGCCGAGTGTTGAGGCAGTCGATCAGTTTTTACAAAAAATATTTGATCGCTAATCTTTGCTGGCCAGGTGATTGTTGAGTCCATGGTGTAGCAGTTTGTCGATGCTGGCGCAGCTGCGCTGCAACAGATACAGCAGCGCCAGGCCCAACAATATCCCTCCCAGGTTGGCGACTATATCCATCAGGCTAAAAGTGCGCGGTGGATTGAAGTGCTGGGCAATTTCGATGGCAATGGAATAGGCCAGTAAAAAAACTGCGCGCTGCCACAGTGGCCAATAGGGGCGGGCAAAGCTGATGGAAAAGGCCGCTACTGCGTAACCGGTAAAATGCATCAACCAATCATTAAATACTGGCAGGGTTTTTTCCGGGCTGGGGGTTAGGCCCAGATAGGTGTAAAGGGCGATCAGCAAATAAAACTGCGCGACGCAGATAAGTCTCCACATGGAATGGGTTCCGAAGTTGGTGGGCAAAGCCTGGGTTGTTTAATCAACGGCGGAGACTTTGGCCTCTGCCGCATACAAGTCTTGCGGTGTGTTGATATTGAAGAAAGGGTCGTAAGCCTCGTTGGTGAATGCCACCAGGCTATGGCGCTGCTGACAAATCCAGTCCTGCAGGCGCGGCACCTGGCCGGCGTTGAGTAGCTGGGTAATGGTGTCCAATAAGGAGATATGCCAGAGCGCGAAGGTTGGGTGCAGTTGATTGCCGCTAGTGGCGACAGCCACTTGGGTTTTTTCTGCCAGTGCCTGGGTTAGCAAACGGCCAACCAGGTCGCGGGGAAAAAAGGGAGTATCCGAGGCGAAGCTGACCAGCCATTCCGCATCGGGATTATCGCGCTCCAGCCAGCGCATACCGGCATGGATTCCACCCAGTGGGCCTGGATTATTGGCAATTTCATCGGCAATAACCGGCAGGCGGGTGCGTGCAAAACGCAGGCTGTTGCCATTGGCATTGAGCAAGAGCTCATCTACCTGGGGTTGGGCGCGCTCTATAGTGCGCTGTAACAGGGTTTTACCTGCCAGGGGCAGTAAACACTTATCGCCGCCACCCATGCGGCGCGCCAAGCCACCAGCCAGGATAAGACCAACTACGGGTACTGAATGGATCATGGGTTGGGGTTCTCGCAAAAATAGGGTTGGCGCGTAATGGCGTCTAAATCATCGCTAGCTGTTTATTTTAATCCACTCCTTGGTAAAAGCAGAGCCTAATCAGGTATAGACCCAGGTATTTCTATTGAGTGCGGAAAAGGGCGCTTGGAAAGCTATGAATTATTGTCTTTGCCAAGTGGGTCACCGGGCGACTGATAAACTGTGCCTATATGATACCCGCGCCAGTAAATTGCATTTCTTTTGTCCCCGGGTAGTATGCACTGCCGCATTGAGTAACTGGAGTTGCTGATGGAATTAAGACTTGACGATTTTCGCCGTGAATACACCCAGGGTGGCCTAGACCGAAGCGATCTGGCCGATGACCCTTTTGTACAGTTTGGCCACTGGATGGAGCAGGTGATTAAATCCGGCATTCCCGATCCCAATGCCATGACCGTGGCGACTGTGGATGAAACTGGCCAGCCATCGCAGCGCATAGTGTTGCTCAAGCAGGTGGACGCCAAAGGTTTTGTGTTTTACACCAACCTCAATAGTCGCAAAGCCCGCGAGCTAAAACACAATCCCAAAATTAGCCTGCATTTTCCCTGGTATTTCCTGGAGCGCCAGGTAAAGGTCTGTGGTGTGGCGGAGCAGCTATCGGCGGCAGAGGTACTTAAATATTTTGTCACCCGCCCCCGGGAAAGCCAGCTGGGTGCCTGGGCATCGCAGCAGAGCCGCCCCATTTCGTCGCGCGCGCTCTTGATGCAACAGTTCGAAGCCATGAAACACAAATTTGCCAAGGGCGAAATTCCCCTGCCGGATTTTTGGGGTGGCTTCCGCGTTAAACCCCACCAGATTGAGTTTTGGCAGGGCGGTGCCCACCGCATGCACGATCGCTTCCAGTACAGCTTGCAGGCCGATGGCCACTGGGCCATTGAGCGCCTTGAACCATGATGACCTATGTGGCGCATCAGCCGGGTGCTGCTGGCTTGATGCAGTTGGCCCAGGCACCAGTGCCGGAAGTGGCAGATGGCCAGGTGTTGATCCGCGTGGCTGCTGCGGGGATTAATCGTCCCGATGTTTTGCAACGCCAGGGGCTTTACCCACCGCCAGCCGATGCCTCCCCGGTTTTGGGGTTGGAAGTGGCGGGGGAGATTATCGCCAAAGGGGCTGGCGTGGAGCGCTGGCAATTGGGCGATCAGGTATGTGCCCTGGTCAATGGCGGCGGCTATGCCACCCATGCGCTGGCGCCTGCCGACCAGTGCTTGCCCATCCCCGCAGGGCTGAGCCTGGTGCAAGCGGCGGCGCTGCCGGAAACCCTGTTTACCCTGTGGCATAACTTGATTCAGCGCGCCGGCCTGCAAACGGGTGAGCGCCTGTTGGTGCACGGCGGCGCCAGTGGCATAGGCACTATGGCTATCCAGTTGGCCAGTGCATTGGGCGCCCGGGTGTGGGTCACCGCTGGTTCGGCGGCCAAGTGTGCTGCCTGCGAACAGCTGGGCGCCCAGGCTATTAATTACCGCGAGCAGGATTTTGTGGCGGAAATTAAAGCGCACACTGCTGGCCAGGGGGTGGATGTGATCCTCGATATGGTGGGGGGCGATTATGTGCAGCGCAATTTTGCCGCCGCTGCCAAAGACGGCCGCATAGTCAATATCGCCTTCCTGCAGGGTAGCCGGGTGCAGCTGGATTTAATGCCGCTGATGCTCAAGCGGCTCACGCTCACCGGCTCCACCCTGCGCGCGCAATCGCCAGCGGCCAAGACGCAGATAGCGCAAGAATTGGAGCAGCAGCTGTGGCCATTAATCGCCGCCGGAAAAATTCGCCCGGTCATTGATTCGGTTTACTCACTGGCGCAAGTGGCCGAAGCCCACCAGCGCATGGAGTCCAATCAGCATATTGGTAAATTGGTAATGGATTTGAGCTTATGACAACCCATAAACGCCCGCTCGATGGCATACGCGTGATAGAAGTTGGGCAATTGCTGGCCGGCCCCTTTGCCGGTTGCATGCTCGCTTACTTTGGTGCCGAGGTAATCAAGATAGAACCGCCCGAGGGCGACCCTATCCGCGGCTGGCGGGTGCTGGACAATGGCACTTCCCTGTGGTGGCGCAGCCTGGGGCGCAACAAAAAAAGCGTGACTCTGGATTTGAAAAAAGCCGAAGGACAAGAGTTGGCGCGCCAGCTGATCGACACAGCCGATGTGGTGATCGAAAACTTTCGCCCAGGGGTGATGGAGTCCTGGGGGCTGGGGCCGGATCAGGTCAAACAATCCAACCCCAAGCTGGTTTACGCGCGTATTTCTGGCTACGGCCAAACCGGCCCCTACGCCAGCAAGCCGGGGTTTGCTTCGGTCTGTGAAGGCATTAGCGGTTTTCGCTATGTCAACGGATTTCCCGACCAGGCGCCGGTGCGCCCCAACCTGAGTATTGGCGACACTATTGCCGGTATCCACACCGCTTTGGGTATTGCCCTTGCATTGCTGGAGCGGGAGCGCGGCAGCGGCCAGGGGCAGGTGGTGGATGTGGCGCTCTATGAAGCTATGTTTAATTTGATGGAAGCGGTGGTGCCGGAGTTTGACGGAGCAGGTGTGATCCGCCAGCCCTCGGGCACCACGGTAACAGGCATAGTGCCCACCAATACCTATCGCTGCAAAAACGGCAAATATGTGGTGATTGGCGGCAATGGCGATTCTATTTTCCAGCGCTTGATGGAAGTGGCCGGCCACCCGGAAATGGCGCGCGATCCGCGTTTGGCCAATAACGCCGGGCGGGTGCAGCACGAACAGGAAATCGATAACGCCCTGGCAGCCTGGTGCATGAGCAAAGACGCCGCTGAAATATTGCAGCTGTTGGAGCAGGCGCGGGTGCCGGGCGGGCCTATCTACAATGCCGCCGATATGCTCGCCGACCCCCACTTCCAGGCGCGCGGTATGTTTGAACAGGTGGAGATAGACGGTAAGCCCCTCAAAATTCCCGCCCTGGTGCCCAGGCTTACGGAAACACCGGGGCGCACCGACTGGCCCGGCGGCGCCATCGGCAGCCACACCGGGCAAGTATTGCGCGACCTATTGGCGCTATCGCCTGAACAGATTGAGCGGCTGCAGGCCGATGGAGTGATTGGATGAGTATCAAAACTGGCCTTTATCGCCATTACAAAGGCAAGGATTACTTTGTTTTCCAGATTGCCCACCACAGCGAAACCCGCGAGCCATTGGTGGTGTACCGCTGCCTGTATGGCGACTACTCCTGGTGGGTGCGGCCGCTGGCGATGTTTACTGAATCGGTCGAGTTGGCGGGCGAGAGCATTGCGCGTTTTCGTTTTGTGCGACCCCTGAGCGAGCAAGAACAGCAGCAGTATTTGGCGCCGGTGATAGTGGGAGCCGCCGGTGAGCATTGAGCCAGATGCGCCCCCAGCGGTTTTCAGTGAGGAAGACCAGCATTGGATGCGCCACGCCATGGCCCTGGCGGCCCAGGGTGAGTCTGTGGGGGAGGTGCCGGTGGGCGCTGTGTTGGTGCGCGAGGGCAGGGTATTGGGCGAAGGGTTCAACCAACCCATCAGCAGCCGCGATCCCACCGCCCATGCCGAGGTAGTGGCGTTGCGCCAGGCCGCCACCGCTGCAGGCAATTATCGTCTGACCCATGCCACCCTCTACGTCACCCTGGAACCCTGCACTATGTGCGTGGGGGCCTTGGTACATGCGCGGATTGCACGGCTGGTGTATGGCACACGGGAACCCAAGTCCGGCGCGGTCATCAGCCGCGCCCGTTTGCTGGATGCGGATTACCTCAATCACCGTGTGCTCTGTCAGGGCGGGTTGTTGGCGGACGATTGCCAGCATCAGCTGAGCCATTTTTTCCAGCAGCGTCGCCAACAGCAAAAGCAGGCGCGCGCCGGGCGGCATGTGGCTGATCAAGGTGAGGCAGCAGGAAATAGCGAGGCTTAACAGGGGGGGGCGATGAAAAAATGGATCGCCAGAAATGAGCAGGGGCCGCAGTGCGGCCCCTTTACGGTATCTATCCCTAGGTTGAAGTAGTCAATTTGCGACGATCTTCCTTTCGAACTCCCTGACCGCCATACCTCCCGCGCTAGTGCAATCCTTTGATGTCTCCTGACATCGCTTCCAATAGGTGGGGCGCATCCATTGACCTTGCCTGGCCAGCGCACATCATTGTCTACTTCCTTGATGGAGCCATTATGGCGCTGCGGTGCCAGCTGGGATAGTCGCTAAAATCGGCAATTCTTGTAGGAAATTGACTACAACCTATATCGCTAAAGTCTATAAAACCTCTTATCTAATAACTTTATAGCAGGGTATATAGGTTCGTCCGGGCAGCTTCATACGATTCTGCTGGGAGAAAGAGGTGAGCAGCTCATCCACCGGGTGCATGATCTCCGGGTCGCCATGCAGCTCAAAGTGGCCGTGCTGTTCAATAGTGCGTATCCCTTCCTCCTTCACATTGCCCGCCACTATGCCGGAGAAGGCGCGGCGCAAATTGGCAGCCAGCTGGTTAACCGGTTGATTCTTGTGTAGCTCCAGGTTGCGCATATTCTCGTGGGTGGGAATAAATGGCTGCTGCAAATCCGGGCTGATTTTCAGTTGCCAATTAAAGTAATAGGCATCGTCACTTTGCTTGCGGAATTCGCGCACTTGCTGCACGCCATTTTTCATTTCGCGTGCGACGGCCGCCGGGTCGTTAATAATAATTTTGTAGTGTGCTTGGGCTTCGGCGCCCAGGGTATCGCCAATAAATTTATCCACGCGATGGAAATATTCAGCAGAATTTTCCGGGCCGGTAAATACCAGCGGAAAAGGGATGTGCTGGTTGTCCGGATGCAACAAAATGCCGAGTATGTAGAGAATTTCCTCGGTAGTGCCCGCGCCGCCCGGGAACACAATAATACCGTGGCCCAAGCGCACAAATGCCTCCAGGCGTTTTTCAATGTCCGGCATGATGGCGAGTTG
>CAMLRI010000038.1 GCA_946482385.1 uncultured Cellvibrio sp. | reverse complement strand
TATAAATCCGCCAGCTGCGCCACCGGGCTGGCCAGCCAGGCGAAGCCCAGGGCCAGGATGAGGGCGGCGATAATGCCGCCGCCCACGCCGTACCAGAGGCCGGTATAGAGGAAGGGGCGGCGCACATAGGCGTCGGTGGCGCCGACCAGTTTCATCACCACAATTTCGTCGCGGCGGGCTTCAATAGCCATGCGAATGGTGTTGCCGATCACCAGCAGCACCCCCAGGGCGAGCAGTACCGCCAGGCCCACCACAAAGCGCTCGGCTATGCCGATAAATTGGTGCAAGCGCTTGAGCCACAGCAGATCCAATTGCACTTCGGCGACCTGGGGCTCTTGCGCCAGGGCCTGTTGCAGCAGCTCCAGTTGCGCCGGCGCCTGGTCGGCTTTGGGTTTGACCAGGATTACCCCGGGCAGGGGGTTGTCGGGCAGCTGGTCGACCAGGGCGCCCAGCCCCGAGCCGCGCTTGAATTCTTCCAGCGCCTGGGCCGGGGTGATGTAGCTGACTTGCGCCACCTCGGCGCGCTGCGACCAGCGCAGCCGCAGCGCCTGGGCTTGGCTGTCGCCGACCTCTGGCTTGAGGTAGACAGACACCTGGCTGGAATCCTCCCAGCTGTAGCCCAGGTGTTGCAGGTTGCTGAGCACCACAAACAGCGCGGCCGGCAGGGTGAGGGCAATGGCCAGGGTCAGCCAGGTCATCAGGCTTTGCAGGGGCGAGGCCAGCAGCCGCTCCAGGCTTTCCACCGCCGAGGTGCTGTGATGGGCGCCCCAGGCATCGAGCCGGTCGCGCCAGGAGGTTTGGCTGTGGCGCGCGCCCTGGCGCGGCGGGGCGGCCGGCGGGCGGCTGTCGCGCTCGGGGCGCAGGTTGTCGCGGGCAGGTTCGGCGCGCAGTTGTTCGCGGCGGCGGCGCTCGCCGGCACTGAGCGGGCGGGCGCCGGTGGCTTTGCGGTCGGTAGGCGGACGTCGTTTCACCAGAGCACCCCATCGTGTACCAGTTTGCCCTGCACCAGGCCCAGCACACGCTTGTTCATGCGCTTGAGCAGCTCCAGGTCGTGGGTGGCGATCATCACCGTGGTGCCCACCTCGTTGAATTGGCGGAACAGGGTCATGATTTCGTTGGCCAGCTCCGGGTCGAGGTTGCCGGTGGGTTCGTCGGCCAGCAGCAGCTTGGGTTTGTTAACCACCGCCCGGGCGATGCCCACCCGCTGTTGCTCGCCGCCAGAGAGGGTCATGGGGTTGCTGCGCTCTTTGTCGAGCAGGTCGACCTTATCCAGGGCGGCGCGCACCCGCTTGCCGATTTCCTGGTGGGGGTAGCCGGCCACCTGCAGCGGCAGGGCGACATTGTCGTAGACGCTGCGGTCGAACAGCAGCTGGTGGTTTTGGAAAACCACGCCGATATTGCGGCGAAAATGCGGCAACTGGCTGTTGCCCATGCGCGACAGCTGGTGGCCATCGACATACACCTGGCCCTGGCTGGGGTGTTCCATCAGCAGGATCATTTTCATCAGGGTACTTTTGCCGGCGCCGGAATGGCCGGTGAGGAACAGCATTTCCCCCGGCAGCACCTCAAAATCCACTCGCGACAGGGCTTCGTAGCCGGTGTCGTAGCGCTTGGTGACGGAATCGAATCGGATCACAACAGACCTTGTTTAGTTGTCAGCAGAATTGAACAGGGCGCGGATAAAAGGCTCGGCGGCAAAGGGCTGCAAATCGTCGATGCCCTCGCCCACCCCGATAAAACGCACCGGCAGGCCAAACTTTTTGCTCAGGGCAAAGATCACCCCGCCCTTGGCGGTGCCATCCAGTTTGGTCAGCGCCAGCCCGGTGACGCCGGCGGCATCGCGGAACTGCTCGGCCTGGTTGAGGGCGTTTTGACCGGTGCCGGCATCCAGCACCAGCAGCACCTCGTGGGGCGCACTCACATCCAGTTTGGCCATCACCCGCTTGACCTTGGCCAGCTCGTCCATCAGGTGGTTTTTGTTGTGCAGGCGGCCGGCGGTGTCGGCAATTACCACATCTATGCCCCGCGCCTGGGCGGCGCTGAGGGCGTCGTAGATCACCGAGGCGGAATCGGCGCCTGTGTGCTGGGCGATTACCGGCACGTTATTGCGCTCGCCCCACACCTGCAGCTGCTCGACAGCGGCGGCGCGGAAGGTATCGCCCGCCGCCAACATGACTTTTTTGCCTTCATTTTGCAGGCGCTTGGCCAGCTTGCCGATGGTGGTGGTTTTGCCCACGCCGTTGACGCCCACCACCAGGATCACAAAGGGCTTTTTGTCCGCCGGGATCTGCAATGGCTGCTCGACCGGGCGCAGTAAATCCGCCAGCTGCTCGCGCAGCGCCTGGAAGAGCGCATCGCTATCGGCCAGCTGCTTGCGCGCCACCCGGCTGGTGAGGTTGTCGATAATCTCGCTGGTGGCTTCCATACCCACGTCGGCGATTAACAGCTGGGTTTCCAGCTCTTCAAACAGTTCGTCGTCGATGCTTTTGCGGCCCAGGAAAAGGTTGCCCAGGCCCTCGGCAAAATGGCTGGAGGTACGGCTGAGGCCGCGCTTGATACGGGCAAACAAGCCCAGTTTGGCTTCGCCGGCGGGCGCAGCGGCCTGAGCGACAGACTCGACTGGCTGTGCCTCGGGGCTATTTACCTGGCCGGGGCCTGGCTCGGGGCTAGCGGGCACTTCAGGGCTATCCGCCGGAGTGCCGGGGGTGTCAGCTTTGGGGGATTTTTTAAACAGATCAAAAAACATGGCGATGGTCTTAACAGGGGTTCCGGAAGGGCGGCGCCCGGGTGGCGCTTGGGGCTGGCCGGGCAAAGGCGCTATGCTAACACTTCTGTTGCACCCGCCTGCAGTATCTGGCTGCAATTTGGCCAATTTGACGTGGAATCCCAGCTTGCGCAAACCCTCCAGCTCCCGCCCCACCGCCCCTGCCACCAGCCAGCTGCGCATCATTGGCGGGCAATGGCGCGGGCGCAAACTCAGTTTTCCGGCGGTGGATGGCCTGCGCCCCACCGGCGACCGCATCCGCGAAACCCTGTTTAACTGGCTCGCGCCAGAGCTTCCGGGCGCCCGCTGTCTCGACCTGTTTGCCGGCTCCGGCGCCCTGGGGCTGGAGGCGCTGTCGCGCGGGGCTGGCTACAGCCTGCTGCTGGAGCGTGACCCCAGCGCCGCCCAGGCACTGCGCGCCAATTTGCAATTGTTAAAGGCAGAGGCCGGCCAGTTAGTGCAGGGCGATAGCCTGGGCTGGTTGCGCCAGGGCAATCGCGAGGGGAAGTTTGACCTGGTGTTTATCGACCCGCCCTTTAGCCTGAACCTTTGGGCGGAGGTGATTGCCCTGCTGGAACAGGGCGAGTGGCTGGCCGATGAGGCGACCATTTACCTGGAGGCGCCGCGGGAGCAGCTGATTATCACCCCACCCCACTGGCAGCTGCACCGCGACAAGCAGGCGGGGCAAGTGAGTTACCGCCTGTATTACCGCCAGCGTCCGGCGCCGGCGGCGGAATCAGGAACCCCCTAACTAAGCCAAGGCCTGGCTGGGCGGTAAGGGCACAAACTTGCTGTACAAACCATTGCGGTCGAAAGCCGCCACCTGGATTACATAGTCGCCCTGCAGGTTGCGGAACTGGTAGTAGTTCTTCCAGGGGTCGTTGATGCTGACGTAGGTGAAGTGGTTGTCGTCGCTGCGCTTGTAGCGCAGCTCGTAGCCGCCCAACTCGGTAATGTCCAAATAGCTGCCATCTTCGCGGTAGCGCGGCACATCCCACTTGAGGATCACCCGCCCGGTCACCTTGAAGCACTGGGGCGCCGCCATGGTGTTGGCTTCGGGGATGTAATGGTTGGCCGGGCTGGCCGCCTGGGCGCCGCCCATCCAGCTCATCAGGGGCGCACAGAGGCTCATCACCAGGGTCATTTTGCGCAGGTATAGCTGCCAGCTGAGCCCGCGCTTGAGCTGCTGGCGGGAGATGTAGCCCAGGTCGATTAACACCTCGCCCAGGGAGGTAGTTTCCAGCGCCGCCGTATCCTTGGGATCGAGCAGATCGCGGCGGCGGCGCTGCTCGGTAACTGCTTCGCGCAGCTGCTGCATATCGATTAGCCCCTTCTCCACCAGAATACTCCCAAGGCGCGAGGCCTGGATATCGTCACTCATGGCAAACCTCCCTCTACGGCAGCTGCGCTGCCCTAAACCGGCCCGGCCGGTGGTTTAACAGGAACCTGAAAACAGGAATTAAGTGCCCATAAACACCAGAGCATCATTAATTCTAGCTAGCGACAAGGCAAAAATTGGTTAATTTATAGACTGTTTTGCTCTTTGCAGGATGCGCCTCAATTCCCCCGGCCCGGGTTAGCGGCCGCCGGCGCAACCAGTGGTTAACAGCCTCCCGCGAATTTTGTACTATGCCTGCCCCGCCCCCGGGCCCAACCCCGGCGTCCAGCAAGACGTCCCATCAGCGAGACTTCCCATGCGCACCGTTCTCTACCCCGGCACCTTCGACCCCATCACCAATGGCCATATCGACCTGGTGGAGCGCGCCTGTCGCCTGTTCGACAATGTGATAGTGGCGGTGGCCGCCAGCACCCGCAAAAACCCGCTGTTCCCCCTCGACCAGCGGGTGCAGCTGGCCCAGGAGACACTGGCGCACCTGCCCAATGTCAGCGTGGTGGGTTTCGATATTCTGTTGGTGGATTTTGTAAAACAGCAAAACGCCCAGGCGGTGCTGCGCGGCCTGCGCGCTGTATCCGATTTTGAGTATGAATTCCAGCTGGCCAATATGAACCGCGCCCTGGCGCCGGATATGGAGAGCATCTTCCTGACCCCGGCGGAGCACTTATCCTTTATTTCCTCGTCGATTGTGCGCGAAATCGCCATGTTAGGCGGCGATGTCAGCAAGTTCGTCACCCCACCGGTAGAGGCAGCACTGCGCCAGCGGTTTGGCAACTAGCCAGCAGCCCACAAAGCGGCCACTGCCGCTACTTCTGGCAGGCCACGCAGTAAACCGTGGTGCGCTCGCCCAGGCGGATTTCCTTAAGGGGTTTGTGGCAGTGTTTGCAGGGTTCGCCGCCGCGCCCGTACACCAATAACTGCTGCTGGAAGTAACCCGGTTTGCCGTCGCCGCCGACAAAATCGCGCAAGGTAGTGCCGCCCTGGGTGATGGAGCGCTGCAGCACAAAGCGGATATCCCGCACCCAATCCTCACACATCTGCCGGCTGAGGCTGCCCGCCTTGCGGATGGGTTTGATGCCAGCCATAAACAGGGATTCGTTGGCGTAGATGTTGCCCACCCCCACCACGATTTTGCTGTCCATGATGAACTGCTTGGCCGCCTGGCTGCGCTTGCGGCTGCGCTCGTAGAGGTAGTCGGCGGTAAACCCATCGCTGAGGGGCTCCGGCCCCAAATCGCGCAGCAGCGGGTGCTGGTAGATGTCGCCCTCCTGCCACAGCAAGCAGCCAAAGCGGCGCGGGTCGCAGTAGCGCAGTAACCGCTCGCCGAAGTGGATATCGAAGTGGTCGTGAAACAGCGGCGGTTCACCGGCCTGGGCGATGCGCAAACTGCCCGACATGCCCAGGTGGATCAGGGCTGTGCCGCTATCAAAGCCCAACAACAGGTACTTGCCGCGGCGGCTGGCGCTGCGCAGCTGCTGGCCGGGCAACTGCTCTGCCAATTCTGCGGGTATGGGCCAGCGCAAACGCGGCTGGCGGATGACCAGATTTGTCACTTTGCGCCCGAGTATGTGGGGCGATACCCCGCGCAGGGTAGTTTCAACTTCGGGTAATTCCGGCATAGATGTCTGTTAACTCCTGGGCTGATTCCAAGGCTGCCATAGGGGCAGCCATCGGGGGCTGGCGCCTTTTGTTTCATTTTGTCATTGAAATCATCAAAACGCGCACTAGACTCTTAGTTGCAACTCTTTGTGACGCAGATCACATAAAATAATTAGCTTAGATCACAAATTCTGGCGCAAGTCTTGCCTAAGCCTCCCAGCCCCCGCCGTTAAAGTCGCGGGGGCTGCCATTCCCAGAGGTAGCGGGAGCGCCAACCAGCCGATACGCCCGCGGGCGCGGCTTAGCATTGGGAGTGATCCATGAAATCGGTTTTTAGCATACTCGCCCTGGGGCCCCTGGTCGGCCTGAACGACAGTTACCAGTTTATCCCCCTGGCCAGTGACCCTGGGCCGCTGCTGTTAATGGTATTGGGGATGGCCAGCCTGGTGTTAATTCGCCACCGCAACCGGGTGGCCCCAACCTAAGCGCTTTGGCTGGATGGAAAAAACCGCCCGAGGGCGGTTTTTTTGTCTGGCTTGACCGGTGACGGCCGCTAAAACTCCCACTCCACGCCCAGGCGCAGGTTCAGATCCGGGGTGTCGGCGGTAAGGCCGAACAGCAGCCCCAGTTCCCAGCGCAGCTGTTGGCGCTGGCCCAGGCGCTGCAAACCCATGAGCGCCGGGCCCAGGGCGGTGTCCTGTTCGTCCACATAGAGTTCCAGCGCCGGCTCCAGCGCTGGCCGCCAGCGGTAGCGCCACTGGGCGCGCAGGGCGGCTTCCAGTTCCCGCTCCCCCTCCGCCGACCATTCGTGTTCCAGCAGCAGGTTGGCGGCGGCCACCGAGCGGCCCGCCAGCTCCTTTTCCCATAGCAGGCCCAGGCCCAGCTCTTTGTCCTCGCCCTCGCGGTCGCTGCCCAGTTCCAGCAGCAGGCCCCAATCGGCCCAGTATTCGCCCTGTTCGCTGAGCTGCCACTTCACCTCGGCCTCGTAGCCGCGCACCACCTGGCCCTGGTCGCCCAGGCTTTCGGTGAGCAGGTAGAGCTCGGCAAACCAGCGCTCGCGCCAGCCATAACCCAGGCCGACCCGCTGCAGCGCCTGGCGCTCGCCGTCCAGGTCGCGCCACACCAAACCGTATTCCAGCTCCCGCTCCTGCAACTCCACATAGGGGTGGTAGATGCGGCTCATATCGGCCCTGGCTGCCGCCGCCAGCAGCAGCCAGGCGCAGAGGCCGGCTAGGTATTTACTCATGGCCATGGATGTTCACTCCCCGTGTGCGCCAGCAGGCGCGCAGCAACACTATGGCTACCGGCGCTATCACCCCCAGGTAAAACAGCAGTTGCAGCCCGGTGGGGCGGGCGTCGTAACCCACCAGGGCGTAGAGCAACTCGCCCAGCCAGGAGCGCTCGGCCACCCAGGCCGAGCTATCCCACAGGGGCGGGCCGGATTCCAGCAGCCCCACCTGCATCAGCTGTTTGACGATCTGCATGGCCAGGCCGGCGCTGAGCAGGCTGGTGTAGGCGATAAACAGCCACAGGAAGCTGCGGCGCCCCAGGCCGAGCAGGGCAAAGTAGATGATGATGCCCAGGCTGGCGCCTATGCCCAGCCCCAGGGCGCCGCCCATCAGGGCGCTGGTGTAAAGCACCGGCTGGCCGGCAAAGCTGCTGAGGTAGATCCAGATTTCCGAGCACTCGCGGGCGATGGCCGCCACCAGGATCAGCACAAAGCTGCTGCGCAACAGGCCGCCGGCCGGCTTGGGCACAGTGGCCTGCAGCCGCCGGGGCGCGCAGGCCAGGGGCGCCACCCCGGCAATAACCAGCCAGAAGTTGCCAATAATTACCCCGTAGAGCAGGGTGTTGAGCAGTTCCTGGCCGGTGCCGTCAAAGGCTTCGGCTATGGCGTAGGCGTACTGCGCCATCAGCCAGGAGCTGGCAAAGCCGCCCGCCAGTGCCGGCCAGATCCAGCGACGGCTCCAGCCCAGTTGGCGGCTGAGGGCCAGCAGCAGGCTCATGATCAGCGCCGCTTCCAGCACCTCGCGCAAAATCAGTAGTACCGCATCGAGCATGGCTATTCCTCCGCCCTTATCACGCCCTGGGCGGTTTTGGGGTTGAATTCACCAAAGAATGGGTAGTCGCCCGGCGCCAGGGGGCCGATAAAGATCACCGCGCGGGCGCCGCCCATAATCACCTTTTCGCGGTTCAGCTCGTAGCTTTCAAACTCCTCCGGGGTGGGGTCGCGGTTGATCACCAGCAGCTTGATTTTGGTATTGGCGGGCACCACCAGGGTGGAGGGGTAGAACAAATGGTCGCGGATTTCGAGGCTGAACTCGGGCACCGCCGCGCGGGCGCCAGCGGCCAGCAGCAACAGCAGCGCCAAGCCCAGGCGCCCGGGGTATGTGATCAAAGGTGACATTATTCGCTAACTCCTTGAGTCGATGGGGCCGGGGTTGATCCGGCGGCGGGAGACGTTGATCCACTAGGCAGATCCAGCGCCTGAAAAGTTACCAGCACCAGCAGCCCCCGGCCGTGGCGGCCCTGGCTGAGCTGGATATGGGCCTGGTGCAGATCCACCACCTGTTTGACGATGGCCAGGCCCAGGCCGCAACCGGGCACCTGGCTGGTGTGGCAGTCGCCGGCCACCCGGTAGAAACGGTCGAACACCCGCGAGTATTCGCTGGGGGGAATGCCCGGGCCGCTGTCCATCACCTCCAGCACCACCTGTTCGCCGCGCCGCCAGCAGCCGAGCCACAGCTGGCCGCCGGCGGGGGTGTATTTGATGGCGTTGGACAGGAGGTTGCCAACCAGGGATTCCAGGGCGGCGGCATCGCCGTTTACCCAGCAGTCATCGCCCTGCACTTCCAGTTCCAGATTTTTTTCCACCAGGGCATGGCTGGCATGCACCACCGCCTGCTTGACCAGAACCGTGAGGTTGAGCGGGGCAAACTGCCCCATAAAGTGATCGGGCGCGGTGCGGTTGAGCAGCAGTATCTGCTCCACCAGATAGCTCATGCGCTCTATGCCGGTTTGCAGTTTGTGCAGGCTGGCGGGGGTGGGCTGCAGCTCTTTGAGCAGGTTGTCGCAGTGGATGCGCAGGGCGGCAATGGGGGTGCGCAGCTCGTGGGCGGCATCGGCGGAAAAGCGCTTCTCCCGGGCGAAGGACGATTCCAGGCGGCGCAGCAGCTCATTGGCCGAGTGCGCCAGGGGCAGCAGCTCCTGCGGCATATCCGCCAGCACCAGGGGGCGCAGGTCGGTGGCCTCCCGCTCGCGCAGTTGCGCCGCCAGGGAGTGCAGCGGGCGCAGGCCCACACCTATCACCCACCAGATCATCAGCGCCACCAGCGGCAGGGCGATCACCATGGGAATCACCGCCTGCAAAATAATGGCCTCGGCCATGCGAAAGCGCTGGTCGTCGCGCTCGGCCAGCAGGTACCAGCTCTGTTGGTCGGCACTGCGCGCCACCAGCAGGTGCCAGCGGTAGTGGTGAAAATTGACAAAGCGGCTGCCCTCTTCCAGCGGCGCCACCTGGCTGGGGGGCATACCCGCCGAGCGCGCCAGCATCCGCCCCTGGTTGTCGATCCACTGGAATTCCAGCGACTGCATGGCGCTGCCGTTGCGGTCGATACTGGAAGGCAGTTCCAGCACCTGGGTAGCGCTCTGGCGCGGCGCCTGGGGCAACACATAATTGAGCAGGTCGATATGCTGGTACATGCGCTGGTCGAACAGCCGCTGTGCCTCTTCCATGCTGTTGAGGTAGCCGCGCACTGCGGCGGCAAAATTGGCCAGGGTGACTATGGCCACCACCACCAGCAGCAAAAACACGCGAATGGATTTCACCGGCGCGCCACCATATAGCCCACCCCGCGGATGGTGCGGATAAAATCCGCCGGCAATTTTTTGCGCAAATTGTGGATGTGCACCTCTATGGCATTGCTCGCCACCTCATCGCCCCAGCTGTAGAGCTTGGCCTCCAGGCTTTCGCGGGTTTGGATAACCCCGGTGTTTTCCACCAGGGCTTTTAACAGCATGTATTCCCGCCGCGACAGCGCCAGGGGTTCGCCCTCCAGCAGCACCTGGTGCTGGGTGGTATTCAGGCTTAGCGGCCCCACCTGGATCTGCGCGCTATCGGCGGTACCCAGGCGCCGCTCCAGCACCCGCAGGCGCGCCAACAGTTCATCCAGGGCAAAGGGTTTGGTGAGGT
>CAMLRI010000037.1 GCA_946482385.1 uncultured Cellvibrio sp. | reverse complement strand
CAATCTCGCCCCCTGGGCTGTAACAAGGTGCGCCATTTTAGCGATAAAGCCCCGGGCTTTGTTGAGCTAAAACAAAAAGCAGGAGGATTCCCCCAGAATAAAAAACCCTCTGGCCAGGGGCACAGAGGGTTTGTATAGCCAGCAGACTGATTGGCGTGGATTGCTTAACCAGCAAAAGCCCCTGCGCTGGCCTTGGCGCGGATCAAGCGCGGCACACAACCGGTTTGCTGTTGGTACTGCGCCTCTACCGCAGCCATCAATACAGGTATGTGTGCGGCGGGAGCAATGGCCACTACACAGCCGCCAAAACCGCCGCCGGTCATCCGCGCCCCACCCTGGCCTGCGGCGGCGCGGGTGAGTATCTCTACCAGGGTATCAATGGCCGGGGTGGTGATATTGAAATCATCGCGCATGGAGGCGTGGGATTCCGCCATGGCCTGGGCCAGCACCGGCATATCGCTGCGGCTCAAGGCATCGGCCGCTACCAGGGTGCGCTGGTTCTCCGTCAGCACATGGCGCGCGCGCCGGAAGCTCAGCTCATCCAATTGGCCCTCGGCCGCCAGCAATTGCGCCAGGCTGACATCCCGCAAGCTGGTTTTACCAAAGAAGGCCGCCGCTGTTTCACACTGGGCGCGGCGCTGGTTGTATTCGCTATCCACCAGGCCACGCTTGACGCCGCTGTGCACTATCAGGATTTCCCAATCGCTGGGGATGCTGACGGCGCGGGTACTCAGGTCGCGACAGTCGATCAGCAAGGCACTGCTGGCCTGGCCGCGGGCCGAAATCAGCTGGTCCATGATGCCGCAGTTGCAACCGACAAAATGGTTTTCTGCCGCCTGGCCAATCAGCGCCGCCTGGGTGGGGTCTATGGTTTCGCCGCTGAGACAAGTGAGTGCGCGCACCAGGGCCATTTCCAGGGAGGCAGAACTGCTCAGGCCAGCACCGGCGGGCACATCGCCAGCGATATAGAGCTTGCCGCCAGTCAGCGTAAAACCGCGCCCGCGCATTTCCTGAACCACCCCGCGCACATAGTTAGGCCAGGATGCCGATGGGTCGTGCACCATGGGTTGGCTCAGGTCTATCACCAGCGATTGGCGGTCAAAATTATGGGCAACCAGCTCCAGATGGTGGGAGTTGTTAGGTGCCAAAGCAATCGCC
Organism: uncultured Cellvibrio sp.; assembly: GCA_946482385.1. Next base: position 8,853 of record CAMLRI010000037.1, on the reverse strand, counting down.
GTGTAGTAGTCGATAGCAGCCGGCAGGACAAAACCCTGGTTGTAGTCAGTGTGCTCGCCAATCAGGTTGACGCGGCCAGGCGCCATTACGATAGCGGTGGGGGCTTGGCCATAGGCTTCGCCAAACCAGGTGCGCATTTGTTGTTCGCTGATTATTTTCACGCAATTACCTCAAACGGAAATGAACAGGAGATTGTTGGCGCAAACGCTCGGCCGCCTGCTCCGGCGACAGGTCGCGCTGGGGCTCGGCGAGCATTTCGTAACCGACCATAAACTTGCGCACACTGGCACTGCGCAACAGTGGCGGATAAAAGTGGGCATGCAACTGCCAGTGGCCGACATCTTCCACACCGAAAGGCGCACCGTGCCAACCCATGGAGTAAGGGAAGGAGCACTCGAACAGGTTGTCGTAACGGGCCGCTATGTCGCGCAGTATCTGCCCCAGGCTGACCTGCTCTGCAGCGCTCAGCTCGGTGATACGGGCGCGCGGCTGCTTGGGCAGCAGCAGGGTTTCAAAGGGCCAGGCGGCCCAAAAAGGCACTACCACCAGCCAGTGCTCGTTATCCACCACCACCCGCTCGCGGGCGGCCAGCTCTTTGTGGGCATAGTCGAGCAACAGGTTGCGGCCCTGCTCGGCCTGGTAGCGGCGCTGGTTGTCGTCCTCTTTTTGCACCAGGGTGGGCATTTGGGTTTGCGCCCAAATTTGGCCGTGGGGATGGGGGTTGGAGCAGCCCATTACGGCGCCCTTGTTTTCGAAAATCTGCACCGAGGGATAGGTTTGGCCCAAGTCGGCGGCTTCGCGCATCCAGGTTTGGATAACAGCCAGCATTTCCTCGTCGTTCAGCAGTGGCAAGGTTTTGCTGTGGTCGGGCGAAAAGCAGATTACCCGGCTGGTGCCCTGCTCCGCCTGGATCTGGAACAGGGGGTCACCGGATACCGGCGCCTGGGGCACCTCGGGCATCAAGGCCGCAAAATCGTTGGTAAACACATAGGTGGTGTTGTAAACCGGGTTGCGCTCGCCACCCACCCGGGCATTGCCGGGGCAGAGGTAGCAGTTGGGGTCGTGCGCCGCACTTTCCGGCCATTGGTTGGGCTCTTGCTGGCCCTGCCAGGGGCGCTTGGTTCTGTGGGGGGAAATCAGCAGCCACTCGCCGGTAAGGGGGTTGTAGCGCCTGTGGGTATGGTCATTGACCGAGAATACATCTGTCATAAAGCCCTTCTCTTGTAACTGCTTTACGGCGTTGTTGTCGCCTGAGTTATCGCCTATCGATTATCTTTATAGCCAATTTTTAATGCATATAAATATGATAATTAGAATAGAGGGAAAAAATCCCAAACGCAAGGGCTATTCGCTGGCTAGCCAGGGGCTTATGCGCGGGGAAAGAGTTTATTGATGGCAGAAGAGAGCCCGGCCATTCGCTGGCCGAGCCATGGGGAAAGCGCAGCGGGAAGGATCAACCCAGAAAACGGTCGTAGGCAATAATGCCCCACACCAGCGCCAGCAGTACCAGGCTGACAAACACCAGGGCGGAGCCTATGTCTTTGGCGCGGCCGGATAGCTCGTGTTTTTCCGAGCCGGTGCGATCCACTACCGCTTCCACGGATGAATTGGCCAGCTCGGCCATCCACACCCAAAACACACTGGCAATCAGCAGTATCAATTCCACTGGCGTGCGCGCCAGCCAAAAGGCGCAGGGCAAAAGAATCGCCCCCAACACCACCTCCTGGCGAAACGCCGCCTCATAGCGCCAGGCGGCAGAAAAACCTTTCATCGAATAGCCAAAGGCATCAATCACACGGGCGATACCCGTCTTACCTGGTTTACCCATTCACATTCTCCAAGGGGGATAAAGGATGTTCACCTCTGTCATCAGGGCTTAACAAGCTGTTCACAAAATAGTCACACAGCGGTGGTTAACTGGATGTGCGCCGGCCATGGCCGATTCCGATTGAGCTTACCGGCGCACCACATACCGACGCAGCAAAAGGCGGTGAATCATGAACACTTTTCTACAGCGAGTCCACCACTGGGACACCCTGGCATTCTTGTGGTTGCATGTGACAAAACGCTTTCAATACCGCAGTTCCATCCGCTTTATTTCGCACACCGGCGACGGCTATATGTACCTGGCCATTGCCCTGCTGTTGCTGTGGCTGGACACCAGCCAGGGCAGCCAGTTTTTCTGGGCGGGGATCATCGCCTACGTATTCGATGTCAGCCTTTACCTGCTGCTGAAAAACCTGATCAAGCGCGACCGCCCGGCAGCCAAAATTGATTTTTACGAAGCCTGGATCACCCCCTCCGACCAATTCAGCTTTCCCTCTGGCCACACTGCCGCTGCCTTTGTATTTGCCTGCCTGATCGCCAATTTTTACCCGGCGTTTACTCTGCTGGCATTTATCTGGGCGGCCTGCATAGGCGCCAGCCGGGTACTGCTGGGAGTGCACTACCCCACCGACACCCTCGCCGGCGCCATCCTGGGCAGCGCCTGCGCCTTCTGGGGGATTTACCTTCAGGAACTCTTGTTTGCCCTTCACTAACCCCGGTGGCAACACGGCACCCGGGTTCACCAAGGTTGATGCATGAAAATACTTTACGGCGTTCAAGGCACAGGCAATGGCCACATTACCCGTGCGCGGATTATGGCCAAAGCCCTGGCCAATGCGGGTGCGCAAGTGGACTGGGTGTTTTCCGGCCGGGCGCGCCAGGATTTTTTTGATATGGAGGCCTTTGGCGATTTCCAGGCCTATCGCGGCCTTACCTTCGTTACCCAAAGCGGGCGGGTGCTCTACCTCAAAACCGCCCTGGCGGCCAATATCGGCCAGCTGTACCGCGATATAAAACAGGTCAACGTGGAAGGCTACGACTTTATCCTCAATGACTTTGAACCAGTCTCCGCCTGGGCCGCCAGGCGCGCCGGTAAAAAAGTCATAGGTATCTCGCACCAGAATGCTTTTTTTTACGACATCCCCAAACAGGGCAGCAACCCGGCAGTCAGCTGGTTTATGCGCAACTTTGCCCCGGTCACCCTGCCGATTGGCCTGCACTGGCACCACTTTAACCAGCCCATACTGCCGCCGCTGGTGGAAAGCGCCCACTACCCCAATGTCTCCACGCCCAGGCACTACCTGGTGTACCTGCCCTTTGCCGGCCTGGACGACATACTGCCGCAGCTGCGCGCCTTTCCTGATTACGACTTTTTTATCTACCAGCCTGTGCCAGCCCCCTATGACGATGGCCATATCCATGTGCGCCCTTTTTCGCGGGAGGGTTTCCAGCAGGATCTGCACCGCTGCGAGGGCGTGATTTGCAGTGCCGGTTTTGAATTGCCGAGCGAGGCCATCCACCTGGGTAAAAAAATTCTGGTGCAACCAGTAGCCGGGCAGATGGAGCAAAAATCCAACGCCCTGGCGTTGGCCAAGCTGGGTTATGGCTCGGTAGCCAACCAATTGAACGAGGCGACCATCGGCCGCTGGCTGCCACTGAAAGCCCCGGCCAGCTCCCACGCCTACCCGGATGTCGCTAAGGCATTGGTGGATTGGTTGGTACACAGCGGCGGGGAAAATATCGAGCAGCTGCTGCAACAGCTGTGGCGCGATTGGCCCCAGGGCAGCGAGCAGGACGGGTTACTGGTTAAGTGAGCTGTACTTAATCTATCGCCACAGGGCGGCGCGCCGATTTAATACTGCTGCGCTGGCTTTTTTCATCCAGGCGGCGCTGGCGCGAGCCAAAGGTTGGCTGGGTGGCATAGCGCGGTTTTTGCGGTTTTAACGCCGCGCTGAGCAGCTCCTGCAAACGCAGCAGGGCATCCTCGCGGTTTTGTTCCTGGGTGCGGTGGCGCTGGGCTTTGATAATTAAAACACCCTCGCGGGTGATGCGCTTGTCATCCAGGGCCAGCAACCTGGCTTTATGGGCTTCGCTTAACGCGGCTGATTGCAGGATATCGAAACGCAAATGTATCGCACTCGACACCTTATTGACGTTTTGGCCGCCCGCCCCCTGGGCGCGCATGGCGGTGAGCTGGATCTCGCTCAGGGGAATAGCCAAGCCGGCATTGATACGCAACATAGGGGAATATCCCGGGGGCTCACTGGGGCACAGCGGCAGAATAGAATTTCAGGGGTTTTCGCTCGTCCACCAGCACCGGTTGCAGGCGGCTATCGTAGCGGCTGCGGCGCCCATGCCAGTAAAGGATAAGCCCCCCAGTCACCAACCCCAATAAAGCCCCCAGGGCAGCAGCAGCCTCACTGCCAAACAACCAATGTCCGGCCAGGGTGCCAGCTACCAGCAATAGCAGCGGCATAACATAGGCCAGCAGCGAAGCTTTCACCACCACATCCTCGGCAATACCCAACTGGATTTCATCGCCCAACTGGTAATTGGCCGGGTCGCGCCCTTCCAGTAGCACCCAAATATAGCTGGGGCTGGCGCCCCACTTGGCCATCAGGCTTTGGCCGCAACCCTTTTCTGCCTTGCAACTGCCGCACACCGAACGCTGGATGGTTTCCACCCATACGCCTTCAGCTTCTATGGCGACAATCTTGCCGGTTTCGAGAATCATATTGGCCTCAACACTTGCCCGTGGCAGGTAAAAACGCAGGTAAAAAAACAGGGGGGATTAAATCCCCCCTATATTCTGCGCAATTTTCTGGGCGGTGACGACCGGAATTTCACCCACCACAGTGATCCGGTAGCGTTGGTCACCAAGGTGCAACTGATGCATGGCCGCCAGGGTGGCGCCGCGCTGGGCCACGCCCTCGGGAATCGCATTATCCGCCGATTCAATAAACACCGAAAAACTGGTCAGGCCATCGGTGTACATCAACATATCTATATCATCGCGCACCACCCGCTGGCCCACAAAGGCAAAGTCTGGGGGCAGCCATTGCAGGTTCCATTTGTCTGGCGCTGAGGGGCTTTGGGGGTCGCATTCCGGCGGTACAGCCGCGCGGTGCAAACGCGGAGTGGGCAGCTGTTTAAGTTGTGCCAAATCGGGGTTTAGCTCCAGCTGCACAAACTGGTAGCGCTCCAGCGGCCGCGCCGCCTCATCCACCAACCAGGATTTCAGTACCAGGCCGGTTTCGTTGTCGATACTCAAAAAATAGCTGTAGCGGTAAATATCCTGGGGGATGGCCAGCAACACTGTGGCATTGCGCCCCGCCACCCGCTCGGGGCCGCGGATTTCGAAGCGATAGAGGTTATGCAAACCGGCCAGTTTATCGCCCATACGCACAAACTTGCCCTGCAGCAACTGGTCGCCCACGGATTCGCAATCCAACTGGCGCCCCGTGCGGGAAATTTCGCGCTCGGGGCCATTCAAATGCTGCAACCGCTCGTGCTCCACACCGGCCTCCCGCCAATGGAAAACACGAAAACTTTGCAGGCTGGGGTTGTCTTTATGCTGGTAGGTAAAAGTGCCCTGGTAATTTAACTGCTGGGAGCTTTTGGCCATCTTGCTAAGCAGCTGGCGCACCTCCTCATCCAGGCCCACTGCCGCCAAGCCGGCGGCGGGCTCCTGGCCAGGGGCCTGGGCAGCGGCCGGTAGCGCCACAGCAGCGGAAACCAAACCAGATAACAACAAGGGGAAATAAGCGCGAGCAGACAGCATGTGGATTCGCCAGTGGGAAAATGAGCCACCAGCATAGCGGCTCACCGGGGAGATAGAAAAGCGTAAAGCGTGGGCCAGGTTATTCCTCTTCGGTCAGTATCACACGGGTATAGGGCAACATACCCTGGCCAGAATTGAGCGCGGCATTGCCAGAATGTTCTTCAATCAACTGGTTAACGTAGATGCTGACATCCTCGTTATACACCGGGGCGGCATCCTGGCGCGGCATAAACATCACCCGCCGGCTTTCCTGGGGGCGCATCTCATAGCCGCTCTGCACGGCCACAGTGCGCGCCGACAGCGCCGGGGCATTAATGCCCGAGGGCAGATCCGCCGCAGGTGCTGTTGTCGCTGGGGCAGCGGCCATTTCGGCACCAGCGCCTACCCCACCCTGGGGATACTGCTGCACACCCAGAATCACCGCACCGGCAACAGAGGCAGCCACGGCAACCCGGCCAAGGGTTTGCCACCAATGGGCGCGCTGAGCTGGCTGCTGATGGGGAGCTTCTTCATCCAGGGCGGCACTAATGCGCGCGGCAAAATCGGCCGATGCCAGCAGCGGTAAATCCTGGCGCAAGGCGGCACTGGCAAGTTGGTAGCGAGCCCAGGTGGATTTCACTGAGCCATCGTCTGCACTGGCTTTTAACAGGCGCTGCAATTCCAGCTCTGATGCCTGGTTATCCATAAGCGCCGATAGGGATTCAGCAAGTGCCGGTGATGGTGTTTGCTCGGTCATACTCGCAAGTGCCTCTGATCTAAAAGGGTGAAAACCTGTTATTGGAAAACACGATGGATAAAAACAACACGCCTTACTAAAAACAAGCCAAGCCGGCCAAATTTCGTACCAGTTATGACTTAAGTGCCGCTGAATGGTTCACGCATTTTGAAAAAAATGTGCAAATTTTGTTAAGGGCCTTAACAAACCGGCCCCAGGCATACATCCAGCCTTAAAACTCTGTCACCACTTAAAATTCTTCCACCAAGGGCTTGATGCGCTTATCTATCGCCTCGCGGGCGCGGAAAATCCGCGAGCGCACAGTGCCTACCGGGCACTCCATCACCTCGGCAATCTCCTCGTAACTCAACCCCTCCAGTTCGCGCAGGGTTACCGCTGTGCGCAGGTCGGCGGGCAAATCCTGGAAGGCTTGCTCAATGGTGGCCTGCAGCTCGTCGCGTAGCAGGTTGCGCTCGGGGGTGTTCATTTCGTGGATGGCGTCGTTACCTGGGTAAAACTCGGCATCCTCTACATCCAAATCGCTGGCCGGCGGGCGGCGATTGCGCGCCACCAGGTAGTTTTTGGCGGTATTGATCGCAATCCGGTAAATCCAGGTATAAAAGGCACTGTCGCCACGAAAGCCTGGCAGAGCACGGTAAGCTTTGATAAAGGCTTCCTGGGCTACATCCTGGGCTTCGGCCGGGTCGCGGATCAAACGGCTGATAACCGCCATTACCTTGTGCTGGTACTTAATTACCAACAGATCAAATGCGCGCTTATCGCCTTTTTGTACCCGTTCGACTAATTGCTGATCAACATCAGGCGCTAGTGGCGCTGTCATTCATAAACCCTCAAACCCCGGCAAGGCTGGCCAGGGTGGTATCGCGTAAAGTTAAAAAGCCATCAAAACAAAAAGGCTATTAAAAAATATTTGCTCATAGACAAAGCTGTTAAACAAAAGTTCGTCGCCATTATGCCAGCTTCCGCAGAAAAACCTCAGCACACCGATTTAGCGATATACTGCGCGGGTTTTGCACCCTGATTTGGGACCTTATCCTTGATGAACAAGCACTATTTACACGATGTTCTGGTGATTGGCTCCGGCGCCGCCGGCCTCACCCTGGCACTGAGTCTAGCGCAACAGGCCAAAGTTGCCGTGCTCTGCAAAAACCTGGTTAACCACGGTTCCACCTGGTTCGCCCAAGGCGGTATAGCCGCCGTATTAGATGACCAGGACTCTATCGACGCCCATGTGGCCGACACCCTGGTGGCCGGTGCGGGCCTGTGTCATGAAGACGCGGTGCGCTTTACCGTCGAGCACAGTAAAGCCGCTATCGAATGGCTGATTGCCCAAGGGGTGATGTTTACCAAAGAAAACGGCGGTGGCGACTACCACCTAACCCAAGAAGGCGGCCACAGCCACAGGCGCATTATTCACAGCGCCGATGCCACCGGCCAGGCGGTGCACTCCACCCTGATCGAACAGGTGCAAAACCAAGCCAATATCGAAGTGTTTGAACACCATGTCGCGCTCAACCTGATCACCCAGGCCGATGCCAACTCGCGCAAACTGCGCTGCACCGGCGCCTATGTGCTGGATAGCCAGGCCGATATAGTCCATGTATTCCAGGCCAAGGTAGTGGTGCTGGCCACCGGCGGTGCCAGCAAGGTGTACCTCTACACCAGCAACCCCGACAGCGCCAGCGGCGATGGCATCGCCATGGCCTGGCGCGCCGGCTGCCGGGTGGCCAATATGGAATTCAACCAATTCCACCCCACCTGCCTCTATCACCCCAAAGCCAAGAACTTCCTGATTACCGAAGCGCTGCGCGGTGAAGGCGCCTATTTGCGCCTGCCCAGCGGCGAACGTTTTATGCCGCGTTTCGACGAGCGCGCCGAACTGGCGCCGCGCGACATAGTGGCGCGGGCGATCGACCACGAGATCAAACGCCTGGGCTGCGATTGCGTGTACCTGGATATCAGCCACAAATCGCCGGAATTTATCAGCGAACACTTTCCCACCGTTAAAGCCCGCTGCCTGGAATTTGGTATCGACATCACCAAAGAACCCATCCCGGTAGTACCCGCCGCCCACTACACCTGTGGCGGCGTAATGGTCGACAACGCCGGCCGCACCGATCTGAAACACCTCTACGCCATAGGTGAAACTTCGTTTACCGGGCTGCACGGCGCCAACCGTATGGCCAGCAACTCACTGTTGGAATGTATTGTTTACGCGCAGTCGGCAGCGATGGATATTCTGGCCAAATTAGCCACTATAGAAACGCCAGAAGCCTCGCCCCAATGGGACGACTCGCGGGTGCGCAACTCCGATGAAGACGTGGTGATTTCCCACAACTGGGACGAGCTGCGCCGCTTTATGTGGGACTATGTAGGTATAGTGCGCACCCACAAGCGCTTGGAGCGCGCCACTCACCGCATCAAGCTGCTGCAAAAAGAAATCGCCGAGTACTACAGCAACTACACCGTAAGCAGCGACCTGATTGAACTGCGCAACCTGGCCACGGTA
>CAMLRI010000036.1 GCA_946482385.1 uncultured Cellvibrio sp. | reverse complement strand
GTAAGTTTAAGGATTGTTTTGCCCTGGTTAATTGGCTGAGCGCTTGGGCTATATCGCTATCGGCGGCCAACCTGGCTTGAGCTTGTTGCGCCGCAAGGCTCGCTAATTGTGCATCCAGCTGCGCCAACTTTCCCTGGCCGCGATTAAATACCGGCAGGGCCATTTCCACTTCCGGGCCAACATTGACCGCGCCGTCAAATTCGCGCTCTGCACTAACCCCCAGGGAGATGTCGCGCCAGCCGTATTCTTTGCGCAGTAGCGTTTGCCGCTGTTGCAGTTGCCGCTGCTCTTGTTGCAGCAGTTGAATATCCAGGCGATGGGTTAATGCTTGCTCAAACAATTCCCGGTGCTGCCAGGATTCCTGGTAAGGCGGCGGCAATTCCATGGGCAAATGCATCATGGCCGACGAGGCCACACCGATTTGCTGCTTCAGTTTGATCAGTTTTGCCTCGGCAGTTTGCGTGGCCTGCAGTAAATCCAACTCCGCCAAACGCATGGCCTTGTCGTAATACAACAAACCGTTTTCCGATAAATTACCCGCTTGGTGCAGGCTGCTCGCCAGGGCATATTGGGCGCGGCTGGCTTCCAGCATGCGCGCCTGAATACCGCGGGTTTGCTCGGCGGCTACAGCATTAACGTAAGCATGGCTGGTGGCTGCAATTTCGTTTTGCAAGGCTGCTTGCAACCGCAGCTGGGCGGCGAGCAGTTGTTCCTGCGCCAATTGCCGTTGCAGTGGCCTGGTTAACCAGCTTAATAGCGGCTGGCTAATGCCGGTTTCCAATTGCCAGCGCCCGCCATCTTCCGGCTTTAGCGCCGCAATACCCAGGTGTGGGTTATTGATTAACTCGGCCTGCATCACAGCGGCATCGGCAATGCCCAGTTGCGCGAGGCTGGCGCGCACCTTGGGCGAGTGTTGCAGCATTAAACGCAAACTGTGTTTTAGCGTGAGTGTTTGGTGCAGGCTGAGTGTTTCTGCAGTGTTGAGTGCAAGCTGTTGTTCGCTGTAGCGCTGGGCAAATTGCGCTTCGGCATCGGGCAAGCTGGAGCGCAGGGCAGGGCCGCTACAGGCGGCAAGCAGGCTGGTTGCCACCGCTAGCAGCGCCCCTTGGCGCCAAGCTGATAACAATCGTTCTGAAAACAATCTGTTCATTGGTCGTGTTTCCTATCTGCAGGAGGATGTTTTGCAGGTGGAGCTTGTGGCGCCATCACAAGCCAGGCGTTCAAGGATGGGACAATCCGGGCGCTGGTCACCGTGACACTGATCCGCCAACTCACTCAGGGTTTTGCGCATCTGTTGCAGGGCATTGAGGCGCTCATCAATTTCCTCGATATGCTTTTGGGCAATTTTTTTCACCTCTGCGCTGCTGCGGCCTTCGTCTTGCCATAGGCTCACCAGGGTGGCGATTTGCCTCATGGAAAAACCCAGGTCGCGGGCGCTGCGAATAAATTTGAGCAGGTGCAGATCGCGCGATTGGTAAACCCGGTAGTTTGCGTAGGTGCGATCCGTAGGCTGCACTAACCCCAGGGTTTCGTAGTGGCGAATCATTTTTGCACTCAACCCGGTGAGCTTGGCGGCTTCGCCGATGCTGTGCAAGCCTTGGGCATGGGCATCGGCCAACTCCAAACTGGAAGGTTTTAATGTGCTCATATTGACTCCTCAGTGGGTTTTACTCTGCCAGCGGCGCAGGCGCAGGGCATTGGTGACCACAAATACACTGGATAGTGCCATGGCGGCGGCGGCAAACACAGGCGATAGCAGTAACCCGAATTGCGGATAAGCAAGGCCGGCCGCCAGGGGGATAAGCGCCACATTATAGGCAAAGGCCCAAAACAGGTTCTGGTGGATATTGCGCAGGGTAGCCTTGGCTAAGCCCAGGCTGTGTACCAGTGCGCTCAGGTTGCCGCGCACCAGAACCACATCGGCGCTTTCAATGGCCACCTGGGTGCCACTGCCTATGGCCAAGCCAACGTCGGCCTCGGCCAGGGCCGGTGCATCGTTAATACCATCGCCCACAAAAGCGAGCTTGCCCAGTTGCTGGCGCAGGCTTTTGACCTTGGCGACTTTTTGCTCGGGCAATACCTCAGCGACCACTTCATCAATACCCAGCTGGCGAGCAATCACTGCCGCTGTGCGGGCGTTATCGCCGGTAATCATGGCCAGGCGATAGCCCTGTTGATGCAATTGGCGCAAGGCTTCCACGGCGCCGGGTTTAATTGGGTCGGCCAGTGCCATTACCCCCGCCAGCTGGCCATCCAACGCCAGGTAAATCGGGGTTTTGCCTTCATCGGCCAGGCGCTGGGCTATGGGTGCTGTGGTTTTCAGGTTTAAACCCAGTTGGCTCATCAGCCTATCTGCACCTATGTAGAGTTGGCGCGCTTGCCCTTGGCTGTCCTCCAGCATCGCCTTAAGGCCAAAGCCGGGAATGGCTTCAAACTCGCGCAAGCTGGCCAGGGGCAGGGCTTTTTCCTGGGCGGCGGCCACCAGCGCCTGGGCGATGGGGTGCTCAGAGTGCTGCTCGGCAGCGGCTGCCAGGCTAAGCAATTGGTTGCCATCCACCCCTTGGCTGGGAACAAAATCGGTTAACACGGGTTTGCCTTGGGTAAGGGTGCCGGTTTTGTCAAAGGCGATCACACCAACTTCGGCCAGGGTTTGCAAAGCATCACCACGGCGGAAGAGTACCCCCAGGCCAGCTGCGCGGCCGGTGGCGACCATGATGGATGTAGGGGTTGCCAAACCCATGGCACAGGGGCAGGCGACAATCAGCACCGCCACTGCATTAACCAGCGCAAAGCTCAGGGAAGGTTCCGGCCCAAATACCAGCCAGAGGGCAAAGGTGAGCAGGGCGACCAACATAACAGCGGGCACAAACCAACGGGTTACCTGGTCGACCAGAGCCTGGATCGGCAGTTTGTTGCCCTGCGCCTGCTCTACCAATTGGATGATTTGGGCCAGCATGGTGTCCTGGCCCACCTTGGTTACCCGGTAGGTAAAGGAGCCGGTGGTATTGAGGGTGCCGCCAATCACCAGATCCCCAACACTTTTGTTCACCGGAATAGGCTCGCCAGTCATCATGGATTCATCGACGAAAGAGCTGCCACCCTCCAGGTTGCCATCCACTGGAATACGTTCACCGGGGCGCACTAACAACAGGTCGCCAGGTTGCAGCAGTTTGATATCCACGGCGCGAATTTCACCGGCGTCCAGGCGATTAGCCGTGGCTGGCTGGAGCTTGATCAACTGGCTGATGGCCTCGCTGGTGCGGCCTTTGGCGCGCGCCTCCAGCAACCGCCCCAGCAGGATCAGGGTAACAATCACCGCCGCCGCCTCGTAATACACATGCACGGCGGCACTGGGCAAAGCCTGGGGGTAAAAGGTTGCCACCAGGGAATAACCCCAGGCCGCCAAGCTGCCCAGGGCTACCAGTGAGTTCATGTCGGGCTGGAAGCGGGCGAGGGCGGGCAACCCTTTCAGGTAGAACACCCGCCCCGGGCCAAACATTACCAGGCTGGTGAGCAGGGCTTGCCATGGCCAATGGCTATTGCCAAGGTTGGCCATTAGCCAGTGGTGCAGGGCGGGAATCAAATGGCTGCCCATCTCCAGAATAAAAACCGGCAGGGTCAGCAGGGCCGCCAGGGTAAATTGACGCGCCAGCTGGATACGCTCGGCCTCCTGGCGCTCCTGCTGTTGCCGGTTGGTGTCGGCGGATAAATCCAGGGGTTTGGCGCTATAGCCGGCTTTTTCCACACTGCGAATAAGCTCTGCCATAGGCGGTGGATTGGCGCCCTTATCCCATTCGATATGGGCGCGCTCGGTTGCCAAATTGACCCTCACCTGGGTGACGCCCGCCACTGTACCCAGGGCGCGCTCCACATGGCTAACACAAGAGGCGCAGGTCATGCCCTCAATGGCTATATCGACTGCCGGATCAAGCTGTCTATTCGCGTTCATAAGCCACCTCCTCGATACCCTTGCCGTAGCCGGCTTCCTCAATTGCAGACAATATTTGTGCGGCGCTAAGCGAGCTATCCACATCTAGGCGGCGAATGGCAGGAAAAGCATTAACCCTGGCCTTGGCATCGGCAGATTGGATGGCCTGGGTAACGGCTCGTGCACATCCATTACAAGTCATAGCGGGAACATTAAAACGCAACATAGTATTTTCTCCTGGTTGATGGAGGCTGTTTAGCCCAATGAAGCCAGAGTAATCCTTGCCATCATGGCAAGGTCAATCCTTTATCGACGGGAAAAACTTATCGCCGCTTTTTATCCCCTCTGCGTTTATTTTGCGTAAGGAAAGGCTTCCCGGTTTGATCTGGATCCAGCTAACCACTAGGATTACGCCCTTTTATGGTGCAGGGCTAAGCCTATGTCGTTAAAACACTGGTTACATGAAACCCGGGCCTTGCTGGGGATAGAGCGCAATACCACCAGCCACTTGGAAAAATGGGTATCTACCCTGGGAGCCCTGCTGGGCATACTGGCGGTTTATTGGGGCACCCGCTGGTGTTTTCCCCAGGGCTTTATGCACACCGCTGGTACGCTCATTATGGTCACCTCCATGGGCGCCACGGCGGTGTTGCTGTTTGCCGTGCCCCAGGGGGCTTTATCCCAACCCTGGGCGGTGCTGGGTGGGCATTTGATCTCGGCCTTTGTCGGTGTCAGCTGCCAGCAAGTGTTTCCCGATCAAAGCTGGACGCCGGCCCTGGCAGTGGGTTTGGCGGTGGGCGCCATGCACTACGCCCGCTGCATCCATCCCCCCGGCGGCGCCACGGCCCTGGCCGCGGTGATCGGCGGTGCCGAGATCTACCGGCTGGAATACTTTTACCTGCTGATGCCGATTTTGGTGAATGTACTCAGTATCCTGCTGATGGCCCTGGCTTTTAATGCGCTCTTTCCCTGGCGCCGCTACCCGGCGCACTTAACCCGCCGCAACCTGGCCAAGCCCACCCAGGCATCCCAACGTCAGTTTGAGCTGACCCAGGAGGATTTTTCGGCCGCCATGAAGGAATTGGATTCCTATGTGGATATCAGCCATGACCACCTCACCCAATTACTGGAATTGGCCAAACAGCACGCGGAAAAAAACATCACCCACCCGGAGCAGATACAAGCTGGGCACTACTACAGCAATGGCAAACTGGGGAACTTGTGGAGTGTGCGCCAAGTCATAGACGCCGCCGACAACCAGCCCGCCAACAAAGACCAGGTGATTTACAAAGTGGTTGCCGGCGATGGCGCCTATGCCACGGGTATTTGCCTGCGCAGTGAATTTCGCCTGTGGGCACGTTACGAAGTGCAGCCCCAGGCCAATGGCCATTGGCACAAGTTGATTAACGACTAACCAAGTTACAAATTCCTACAGCTTGGCGGTACAGAGATAACCGGGATTAGGCTAAGATGCCGCAGCCTGCGGTTTTGCTAGCGCCCCATACATTGCCCAACAGAGGTTATTACGATAATGAAGTTGCACCTTGTTCCATCCCTGAAAAAGTCGCTTGCACTAGCCGGCCTGTTCGCTGGTGTGTTGTTTGGCACCCAAGCCAATGCCACCATTGTGCAATTCCAAACAGTGATGGGTAATTTCGAAGTCAACCTGTTCGACCATGACCCCGCCACCAAGGCCACGGTAGAAAACTTTTTAAAATACGTGGAAGGTGCCGAGGGCTATGGCAACTACGCCAATACCATTATTCACCGCACCGTGGATGACTTTGTGGTGCAAGGTGGCGGTTACAGCTATGACGGTAGCCTTCCCCTGAACACCGTGAAAAGCGCCGATAAAATCACCAACCAACCAGTTTATTCCAATGTGCGCGGCACCCTGGCCATGGCCAAAACCGCCAGCGGCCCCAACACCGCGACCAACCAGTGGTTTATCAATACCGAAGACAATTCAGAAGCACTGGATGATAACAACGGTGGTTTCACCGTATTTGGCCAAGTAATCGGCAACGGTATGGATGTGGTGGATGCCATAGCTGAAGTGGACCGTTTTAACATGGGCGGAGTTTTTCAAGAGTTGCCGCTGCGCAACTACACCGCACAAGATAACCAAAACAAAGTCACTCCCGATGGCGATAACTTTGTCATAGTCACCAACATAGTGGTGCTGGATGCCAATACAGATACAGCCGCGACACTGAACCCCACCAAAAACACCCTGGCTGGCAAGGGCGGTGGCAGCAGTGGCAATAGCTCACTCTGGCTGCTGTCGTTATTGTCGCTGTTAGTGCTAGCGCGTAAGCGCTGGTGCTAACCAAGGGTTAATCACCTTAATGATGTATTGATGCAAAGGAGTCTCCCGGCATGATTACCTATCTCTACTGGATTGTGGTTATTGCGGTCTGCCTGTTTGTATTCTGGGGCATAGGCCGTTTTTACAAACCCAAGGTGGGCTTTATTGCCGCCCTGGTATTGCTGGTGATTGGCTGGGGGATGTACCTGTTCCATTACGAGCAGTATTTTGTGAAGCACCTGGGTGGGGTAATGAGCATTACCGTGCCCAAAGGCGAAATGCATATGCAGGCCACCTGGAAGGACGACAACCTCTGGATTCAAAACTACGATCCAGAAAAAAATATTTGCTACTTCCGCGAATACTCCAAAGGTAATTTGCTGGAAGGCGAAGTGGCCATTAAAAACTGCACCCCCCTAATGCCCGCCAAGCCACAATAACCATCCCAACTAACCACAAAACCATTCCCTTCTTGTGCGGGTTAGCTATTGGCAGCAAGCGCTACCCCGCGCTGCAAAACCGGGCGTATATCGCCATCCTGTTTAGCGCCACTGAATATTAGATTTTTTGGTGATATTGGCGCCAAGCCCCACTGAAACTGACTAGTCTTAGGGAAAGACGCCGTTAGTCTGGAGGGCATATGAACAAGATCTCCCCCCGCGTTTGCTTTATTGCATTAGCGATCTGCCTAAGCCTGTTTTGCCCCATCAGCCATGCCCTGACGCTGGTGAAAGAAAAATCCTGCAGCGCTATCCAGCAAGCCATCCAGCAAATAGGCGCAGAGGGTGGGGTGGTGCGAATTCCCGCCGGCATTTATGTGTGCACCAAGCCCATCGTCATCAATAAAGACAAAGTCAAAATCTACGGCGATGGCCCAGCCACGCTGCTGCGACTGGCCGATAAAGCCAATGCTCCGGTGATTATTATGGGCGGCGACGAAGCCATTCCCCGCCGCACCGTGCGCCATGTGGAAATTAAAGATTTAATGATCGACGGCAATCGGCGCAACCAGCAATCCGAATGCATGGGCGGCCCCTGTAGCGAGGCATTTCCGCTGCGCAATAACGGTATTTCTATTCGCCGCTGCGATATGTGCAAGGTTGAATCAGTCACTGTGCACGGCGCCACTTCCGGTGGCCTGGTAACGGAATTGGGCAGCCGCAATTTATTGATCCGCGATTTTATCGCCTACGACAACCAGTTCGATGGCCTGGCCGGTTACGAAACCGAAGACAGCACTTTTACTGGTATTACCCTTTACGACAACCTGGCGGCAGGCATCTCTACCGATATCCAATTCAACAACAATAAATTTTTTGATGTAACCATCACCGGCACTAAAAGTGTTGGCATTTTTATGCGCGATTCCCTCGACAATTCCTTTACCAATATCCATATCCGCAACAGTGCCGAACACGGCATTTATATCGCACAGGTAGATACAGATCCGAGCAAGGCGGCCACGGGCAATACTTTTAGCAGCCTGCTAGTTGCTGGTTCGGGTGGATTAGGTGTGTTGGTGAACGATGCATCCTGCATCAACAATATGATGGTGGCCGCGCAGTTTGTGGGCAACAAAGGCGGCTGCTATAGCGAGGCCCACTCCGGCCTGGTGGAGAACCTGGGTGTTATCTGCCGCTAGCCGCCGGCTAGCGGGCAGTTAATCTCCCAGGGTGGGTAAAAAGCGGTAGCCCACACCCGGCTCGGTTTCTATATAGCGGGGGTTGGATGGGTCGTCCCCCAGCTTGGTGCGCAAGCGGCCGATGAAAATTCGCAGGTAATGGGTATCTTCCACGTGGGTGCCACCCCAAATTTCGCGCAGTAACTGCTGTTGGGTGACTAATCGCCCGGCGTTATTAATCAAGCGTTTGAGCAATTCAAATTCCTTGCGCGATAGCTTAACTACTTCGCCATCCACAGTGAGCTTGCGCTCCTGCAAATCAATACTTAAACGTTCGTCGGAAAACTCACGCACCGATTCCACGCTGGGGCCGAATGCTTTAATCAGGCCGCGAATCCGTGCCATTAACTCCTGAATACCAAAAGGCTTAACCACATAATCATTGGCGCCTGTATCCAGCGCTTGCACAATTTCCGTTTCGCGGTTGCGCACCGACAAAATAATAATCGGCGAGTGGTAAAAATCGCGCAGCTTTTTCAGCACCACCATACCATCCAGGTCGGGTAAACCCAGGTCGAGAATAATTAAATCTGGCGGGTTATCGGCAGCGCTGGCCAGCCCCTGGCGGCCATTATCGGCCTCGCTAACGCTATAGCCTTGGGCACTTAAACCAATATGTAAAAAACGACGAATTTGTGGCTCATCATCGATAATCAGGATTTTGTACATGTAGGTTTCTCGAGGCTGTGGTTTGCCGGTTGCAGGAATAAGTGTTTAACGGATGCGCAGCAGTCTAGCAGTTTGGCCACCGGGGCCGCGGTAATAAGCTGTTAAATTTTAAGGGTTGTCGCTAGGGGGGAGTGTAGGGGTTAGCCCCGGCGTTGCTATAGGCAGGTTAATTCGCACACAGCAGCCGCGTGCGCCACTGGGGTTGTCAATAATGGAAACATTGCCGCCGTGGGCGTTAATCATCCCCCGGCAAATGGTTAAACCCAAACCGCTACCGGATTTGCGGCGGTCGCCTTTTTCGGCCGTGTGAAAGCGCTCGAACACCCGCTCTCGCTCCTCTTCGGGTATGCCTGGGCCATGGTCGCTAATATCAATGAGTATTTGCTCGCCAACCTGGTAGCAATGGATCTGTACCGGGGCGCCGGTTGGCGAAAACTTAATGGCGTTATCCACTACGTTAAAAATGGCCTGTTCCAGCAGTGCCGAGTGCACATAAAGCGAGGGTAACTGTGGGGCTATATCCATCAGCAATTCATTATGAGTAAGCAAGGGTTTTAGGCGTTTTTTGGTAACGCTTAACACCTCTTCAATCGTAACCCAGGCGCGCTCCAGGCGCAGTTGGCCAAACCCCAGGCGGGTCATATCCAACAGGTTTTGGGTGTAGCGGTTTAATCGCTGCGCCTCATCCAAAACCGTTTGCAGCAACTCTTTTACATGTTGTGGCGATAGCTGCTCGCCCAGCTCCAATACCGTGGAGGTGGCGCCGATCATACTGGTTAAGGGGGTGCGAAAATCGTGGGACACAGAAGAGAGCAGGGCAGAGCGCAATAATTCATTTTCTTTGGCAATTTTTTCTTTTTCCAGCTCCGCTGCCAGGCGGGTGCGCTCCAGGGAAATATTTACCTGATGCAGCAGCAGCACAAAGATGTCCTTGGGCAGGTGTTTGATTTCCTGAATCGCAATTTTTACCAAACCAACCACGCGACGCGAGTTGTGTAGCAGGTAAACGTTTTCCTCTTGCTCCAGGGTGGCGATTTCCTCGCTGCTGATATCGCTGGTTTTGCGCAGCAGCAATTCATCCAATGCGGTTTTTTTCTGGTGGCTTAAGCGGCGAATAATAGGGTGGGTTGCCCAGTTTTCATTCGGGATAATCAGTACACACTGCTCGCGCCAGGGCATAATTGCTTCGCGCAACGCCTGGATCACATCTTCGGTGTTCAAGGCTTTGGGCAGCTTTTCCAGCAGCTCCAGTTCTATATCGGTCATTAGTTCGCGAATACGAATTTTTTGGATGGTATTTTTATGGCGCGTCGTCATATAGCCGACTAATACAGAGGTCACCAAAAATAGCAGAATAGTGAGCAGGTCTTCATCGTGATGAATAATGATGGAGCGATAGGGTTCGGCAAAGAAAAAACTAAAGGCAAAAAAACTGGATAGCGCATTAATAATGGCCAACTCTACCGTGACATTGATGGCGATAAACAC